>JAILKG010000065.1 GCA_024693915.1 Treponema sp. | reverse complement strand
GCTTCAAGCTCTTCAGATTTTGTTGCTTCATTTGCTATGTAGCCCTGAACAGTAATCTGCTGAATATCTGTCTCAAGCTGAAAAGAATCCTCAATTTCCTCAGGATATACATTTTTTCCGCCTTCAGTAACAATCATGTTTTTAGATCTGCCTGAAAGCATAAGATAATCTTCTTTATCAAGCCAACCCAAATCTCCTGTTCTAAACCAGCCGTCTTCTGAAAGAACTGCACTGGTTTCTTCCGGCATTTTGTAATAGCCCTGCATTACCATAGGACCCCGTACGCAGATTTCACCGATTCCGTTTTCATTTGGATTATCGATTTTCATCTCCATATAGTCCTTGAAGTAACGGCCGACACTCTGAATTTTAAAGTGTTCAACAGGATTTAATGCGATAATTGGGGAAGTTTCGGTTAAGCCATAGCCCTGTACAAAGTCGATTCCCATCTGGTTGTAGAATTTGAAAACAGATTTTGCAAGAGGACCTCCTCCGCAGATTGCAATACGGATTGTTGCAATACTGGCTTTATCCAGAACTGCGTGAAAAATCTTTTTTCCGGGATTAATATGGAAGACGCATTTACAGAAGTAAGACCAGCCCATAAGGAGTTTTAAGATTCCATAAACAAGAAAACCTTTTTCTTTCATTCCCTTGATGATTCCGGCCGCAAGTTTATTAAAGAGCATAGGAACACCCAGAAGCATGGTAATTTTTCCTTCCTTCAGCTCCTTCATCATTCGGCTTACCGACATACTCTTGGCAAAGACAACTTCTGCACCAACTGAAATTGTTTCCATAAAGACAGCCAGCATTGTATAGGCGTGATGAATAGGAAGCAGTGCGTAGAATACGTCAGTTTCGTAAAGATGCATATGAGTCTGGGCAATATAGGTATCGCTTACAAGATTTCTATGAGAAAGCATAACCCCTTTTGGAATACCTGTTGTACCGCTTGTAAAAAGAATTGCTGCAGTCTCCTCCAGAGCCGCCGGCTGAATTGAAGGAACTTTTTCTGTAGAAAGATCCAGAACGTATTTTTCCTTCTGTTTAACATTCAGAGAATAAACTCCAAATGCAAAAGATTTTTCCGCAAAATAAGAATATTTTTCATCATCCACAAAGAAGAATTTTGGTTCAGCTCTTGAAAGCAGGTTTTCCAGCTCTTCGGCGTGAAGGGCATAATCCATTGGACAGATTATAGCTCCTGCAAAGAGCGCTGCCAGATATACAATTGCCCATTCCGGGGAGTTTTTTCCAGAAACGGCTACCCTGTCTCCATGCTCAACTCCATTGGCATTTAACCAGGCTGCAAGTTTTAATATTGCATCCATTGCCTGACTGTAAGTAAATGTACGTTTTTTTCCTCCTTCTCCATCAAAATCAGTAAAGCATGGCCTGTCTGGAAATCGTTTTACAGAAATACTGAACATTTCAGGCACTGTCGGCCAGTCTCCAGAAAAATCTTTCCTTTTAAATTCATTTAAAAATGAAATTGAATCGTACGGCTGATAGCCTTTCATTTAAATCCCCTTATTTATTCAAATTAATAAAAAAGCATAGAGCGCTTCCCATTTGCAACTCCAGTATTTTAAAATTATATCACGCTTTTTTAAAAAGTAAAAAAAATAAAGCCAGCCTGTGTATATATTAAATAGCCTTAATTTCGAGTTTTATAATTTCAATTCAAAAATTGGCTCTCGGCGTGAACGCGACAGCAAAAAACGGCAGACCGCTTAGCGGTGGCTGAGCCTTTTTTGTGTCGCAACATGAGCCCAGGCCAATTTTTCTATAGAGTTAAATAACTAGAATTTCAGGCTAATTAGAATTTTTTAAACTGCAGGAAGAAAGCTTCCAGTAAGCTGCAGAATGCCCCTGTCCTTCCCTGACAAAGGATTTTGACGCCGTAATTCCGTCACTCACAAAAGCATTTTCTATCTGACTTCCCTGTTCCCAGCAGCCATCCTCAAATGCTTTATCTGCAAGCTCCTGCATATATTTACTTTTCCAAAAATGGTTCTGCATTAATGAAGAAGATGAGTAACAGAAGGCACTTACCACTTTTTTATCCTGACTGTTTATGAGCACAAGAACATCCTGCTCATCACCTAAACGGGCGCTTTCATTTTCAAGCCACAAATCCCTTACACTGTTGGAAGAATAAGCAGCAAATGAAAGGGTAATATCCTCTTCTCTTTCGCTGATACACCCCTGTCCCTTATTCCTCAAATGGAGGGCAATTTTTTCTCCTTTTTTAACTTCGATTGAAGGAAAAAAATAAGCCTTATCCTCCCCGTCCTGGCCGCTTATAAAAGAAAGGGAAGAAAGATTTCCGCTTTTAATAACTTCAAAAAGCACATATTCATTTTTGAAAACTCCATTCCCCTTACTTTCCCCCTGATACTTTGGATGGACTTCAATAATTTCAAGTTCAGCAACATTACTGTTATAACCCTTAAAAGGAAGGCAGAAGGAAAGACTGTTTCCCAGGGAATCCTTTGCTTCTCCATAAATATTATATTCTCTGCCAGCCAGCAAAGGTTCAGAAAATTTCATCTGAACAAAACAGGCACCTTCTTTTATACTGGAAGAAAATTCATAATCAGTAGAAAAAACAGAATTTTCCGGAAAAACAGAAAGATTATCCAGAGAAACTGCCCTTGAAAAAGCAAAACGCATGGAAGATGAATCTTCCACAGAATAAGAAAGCAGGCGGGGACATTCATAATCAGAACTCACCAACTCAATTACACCTCCAGAAAGACGGCAGGAAAGAGGAGAAATCACAAAAAGCACCAGAGAAGTAATAAAAGCTGTCTGAAATATCAGGGATAGAAAATCTTTACTCCCAAAAGCTAGATCTTTTCTGCTTTTACCATTTGAAAATTTATTCATTTTAGTACACCTCACTATAAATTAGACTTAAACAAGTCTGACTTCCACTTATATAGCCTTAATTTCGAGTTTGCTGAAATAAATTTAAAATTGGCGGAAGGGAACGAATCGTGGGGCAAAAATGCTCTGCTTGTGGATGACGCGAAGCGGCATTTAATGGTTCCCTTGCCACAAGCAGCGCATAGCGCAGTAC
>JAILKG010000054.1 GCA_024693915.1 Treponema sp. | reverse complement strand
CAAGGGTAAGTTTGTCGGCGTATTCAAGATCTCCACCAACAGGAATTCCCGTAGCCAGTCTTGTTACTTTTATATTGGGACATTTTTCCTGAAGCAGACGCTGCACATAAAGGGCAGTTGAATCGCCTTCAAAAGTAGGATTAGTTGCAAGGATTACTTCTGTAACACTTTGTGAGTTCTGGATCCGATGGATAAGGCTTGCAATATTAAGTTCTTCCGGACCAATTCCGTCAAGTGGAGCAATAACTCCTCCCAAAACATGGTATAGGCCGGTATAACCGCCAGCTTCTTCAATTGTTGCAACATCCTGGGGCTGTTCTACCACACAGATAAGGTTCTGTTCCCGAATGGGATTTGAGCATATCGGGCAGGGATCACCTTCTGTCCATGAACCGCAAACTGAGCAAGGCTTGATTCTTTCTTTGAGCTCAATCAGCTGGCGGGAAAAATTATGGATGTAAACATCGTCAGCTTTTAGAAGATGGTTTACAAGGCGAGCTGCACTTTTTTTTCCTATTCCGGGAAGTTTCGAAAAAGAGGCAGTTAATTCTTCAATAATATTGCCGCTCATATTTTACCTTAGAGTCCAAAGCCGGAAAGATTCAGTCCACCCATCATGGAAGATGTTTTGTCTTTCAAAAGATCCTGAATCTTTGAAGTTGCATCGTGGTGGGCTGCAACAATTAAATCTTCCAGCATTTTTGGATCGCTTGGGTCAATGCAAACAGGGTCGATTTTTACGCCCAAAAGTTCAAATTTTCCGTTGAGAGTTACGCTGACCATTTTTCCGCCGGAGCTTCCTGTGGCTGTGGTTTCTGCTAATTCTCTCTGAAATTTATCTGCCTGTTCTTTTATGGCTTGTGGATTTTTTAAGAGTTCAAAAGGGTTCATAATTTTCCTCCGGTTACAGTGCCTTTAAAGGCTGTGCACAAAAGTTTTACTTGAACGGGAAGTTCTTCCTGTTTTTTTTCAATTTTTTCTTCTTCGTAGATAATCTTAAAATCTACCGGCATTTTGCAGATTACAGCCAGCATCTGTTTGATTTCCTGACTGTTCTGTTCAATGTAATTTTTCTGGTATTCCGTGTTTATGGAAGTCTGAACGGTATTTGCAGAAACATGCCATTTTTTTGTTTTCATCAGGGCTGAAGCCAGCATTGGGTTTTGAACAGAAAGTTCTGCTGCCAGAGTTCCAAAAATTTTCCCGGCAGAAATAGAAAAGCCGTCAGGGCTTTGTAAAATATCACCGCTTTCGTGAGAGTCTTCGCTGTAGATTTGATTTGAAGACTGGCCTGCATTTTCTTCAGTACTTTCTTCTCTTACCTGCTCATTTATGCGTTCTTCGTATAATTCGTCCTGTGACTCTTCGGATTCTTCATCTGGATAGTCGTCTGGAGCGTATGAGTATTCTGAGTCATAATCTGAAAAATCAGTGTTTGTGGCTGCCGCTGTTTTTTCAGGCGGCAGGGCACCGCCTTTAGGAAAAGGGTTTTGATTCTCCTTTTTTAGCCTGTCAAAAAGGGCAAAATGGGGCATTTCACCATCTTGATCATTCTCTTGATTTTCGGAATGAGCAGGGCTTGAAGAAGCATTGAAAGGACTAGCGGAAGAAGATTCTCCTGCAGAATTATCTCTGGCTAAAGAGTCTGTAGAGGAGCTTTCATTATTTGACTGGGAAATGTTTCCGGCAAAAGCCCCCTTTGTATCTGAATAACTTCCGATATTACTGCTATTTTCATTTATTTGAGAAGCCGAGGAAAAATCAGCTGAAGGTCTTACTGAATTTGTGTCTGAAAGTGAACCTGACTGACTTACAGGAGCTTTTGCAAGAAGGGCGCTTGCCTTTTCAATTGCAATTTTTACTTCTGAAGGAGAAACGTATTCAGAAAGCCAGCAGGTTTTTGAGAAAGCCAGCTCCAGTTCGTATCGTGGTGAAAGGGAGTAGCGAATGTCCCGATAAAGCTGCAGGAAAAGAGAAAGAGCTCTTTCTATCTGAACACCAGACCAGCTTTCAAGAACTGTCTGACTGAATCTTTCTGGAGATTTTCCAAGAAGGGATTCTTTTGTAACTCCGCTTTTTATAAGCATCAAACTGCGTAAATATTCAGTGCTGTTAGAGATAATCTGTTCAACCGATATTCCTGACTGAAGGAGAGAATCCAGTATATTGAGGGTTTCTTCAGTTTTTTTCTCAACTGCTTTTTCAAAGAGTTCGTTTAGTCTTTCAATTCCAAGAATTCCCAGTTTATCACGGATTTTCTGATAGGTGATTTTTCCATCGCTGAAAGCAACAACCTGGTCAAAAAGTGTGTAAGAGTCCCGGACTGAGCCACCAGATTCTTTGGCAATCCAGTAGAGGGATTCTGAATCTGCCTGAATATTCAGTTCAATGCAGGCATCTTCCAGCAATTCCTTGATTTTATCTATGCTTACCAGTCGGAAATTGTACTGCTGGCAGCGGGATTTTATTGTTGCAGGAACTTTCTGAAGTTCTGTGGTTGCAAAAATAAAAATTACATGGCTTGGTGGCTCTTCTATAGTTTTTAAAAGAGCGTTAAAAGCGCTGTTGGAAAGCATGTGGACTTCATCGATGATGTAAATTTTGTAGCGGGCAGAGGCTGCAGGATACATTACTTCATCTTTTATCTGTCTTACATCGTTTACAGATGTGTTTGAGGCACCGTCTATTTCAAATACGTCCAGGGAAGAAGAGGCAGTGATTGCCCGGCAGGAATCACATTTTCCGCATGGTTCCGGGTTTGGCCCATCAGTTGCCTGACAGTTAAGAGCTTTAGCCAGAATGCGGGCTGTAGAAGTTTTTCCGCAGCCTCTTGGCCCTGCAAAAAGATAAGCATGGGCAATTTGAGAAGATTTTATTGAGTTTTTTAGAGTTTCTGCAACAAATTCCTGACCGGCCAGATCTTCAAATCTCTGTGGTCTGCGCCTTGTCGCGGTTACTTCATAAGCCATTTTTTTACCACCACATATAAATATAGCAGAAAAATGGGCTTTACTCAATCGGCAAGACTTCCCTGTAAAGTGAACTTTCCTGTGTAAAGTGGTGGAAGTAAAAGTCTTCTGCCGGGAAAGTTCATTCGCATTAGTGACAACATATATTTGAAGCCAGGATACCACCATCTTACAGATTTTCTGGGCCAGGGCATTTGTGTTATACAATACATATTTGACTTATAACTTTTCCTTTAAAAATGGCTATCATGTGCTATAATTTTTTTAGACAAAAAATTGTGCAACCCGGAGGGATAAAATGCAGTCTTGTTACTATTGCGGAAAATTGATACTTGGTCGGAAATGCATGGGGCAAATTGGAAACAATATGCACACATTCTGCAGTGAAAAATGTCGTTCTTCGGCCTGGGTAAAAGCGGGAGAAAAAAGGTTTTCTACAAGCGACTCTCAAAACGATTCTGATAATTCCGGCGACCAGTCAGGCTCTTCTTTTTCTTCTGGTAGAAGTGGAGTTTCAACTCTGGCTGTAAGTGGCGCTGAATATGAATACAGTGCAAAAACTGATGGTGTTACAATTCAGATTGCAAAACTGGAAAATAAATCTTCCTGGCAGACAGGAAAACTTCGACTGGAACTTTTTCTTTCAAAAAGCGGAGGGTATGTAAAAGGCCAGCAGCTTTCAGGCTTTACACTGGCAATCAGCAATACCTATCAGCCATTAAGAAAGCATTACAGTTACACGGCCATGAAAACCACTGCCCACTTATATGAAAAACCAAAAGCCGGAACATACCAGCCGGTTCTTCTGGTAAGGGAAGAAGACGAAGAGGGCCGCTGGAGAGTAGCCGCCTTTGTAAATTTCCCGGGTACATTAAAGTGGAGCTGATTTTCCCTGTAATTATAAAAAAAAGCGCGGTCTTTTTGAACCGCGCTTTTTTATTTAATTCAGAACTTAAAAATCCTGCTTGATTTTGTCTGTATCCTTTCCGTTGTCCTTTTCACGGATTTCAACACGGCGGATTTTTCCGCTTACTGTTTTTGGAAGTTCTTTTACAAACTCAAAAATTCGAGGACACTTGTACATGGCAGTATTTTCTTTTGCAAAGGTGGAAAGTTCAATTTCCATTTCTTTAGGATCCCTGTCCTGGTAGCCGTCAGAAAGCACGATAGTTGCTTTTACGGCCATTCCTCGTTTTGGATCTTCTACGCCGGTTACAGCACATTCAAGAACTGCAGGGTGTTTCTGAAGAATTGATTCTACCTCAAAAGGACTGATTCTGTAGCCTGAAGACTTAATGATATCGTCAGTTCTTCCTACAAACCAGACATAGCCGTCGCTGTCCTGATAAACGTTGTCACCGGTGTGGTAAACTCCGCCGTCAAAGGCAGCGGCAGTAAGGGAAACGTCCTTGTAGTAGCCGGTTAAAAGTCCATAAGGGTGACCGTTTTCAACATGAATGCAGAGTTCTCCAACTTCACCAGTAGGAACAGGTTTTCCGTTAGGATCAAGAACTTCTACATCGTACATAGGGTTAGGGCGACCCATGGAACCAGGTTTTACTGGAGATTCCATAAAGTTTCCGCAGATTACTGTGCTTTCAGACTGTCCGTAACCTTCATAAATCTTTTTTCCGGTCTGCTGAAACCACTTGTTGAATACTTCGTCGTTCAGGGCCTCTCCCGCAGTGCTGAATCTTGTGCATTTGCTTAAATCGTACTTGCTCAAATCCTGGCGTACAAGGAAGCGGTAAACTGTTGGAGGCGCACAGAAAGTTGTAAGACCGTATTTAGAAATCAGAGTCAGCATCTTATCCGGCTTAAGCATGTTCATATCGTAAACAAATTCTGCAGAACCGCAGATCCACTGACCGTAGATTTTTCCCCAGGTAGCCTTAGCCCAGCCGGTTTCTGCAATTGTAAGGTGGAGTCCGTCTTCTACAACGCACTGCCAGTATTTTGCGGTCATGATGTGACCGATAGGGTAGTCAAAGTTCTGGAGTACCATTTTTGGATAGCCGCTGGTACCGGAAGTAAAGTAGAGGAGCATTGGGTCCTCGTTATGGGTAGCAGCTTCTCCAACCGGACGTGGAAATTCAGCAGGCATTCTTTCATATTCTTCGTGGAAAGAATCCCAGCCCTCTCTCTTGATTTTTCCCACAGTAACAAGTGTTTTTACTGTAGGGCTTTTTGGCATTGCCTTTTCAATTTCTTCCTGAACATGAGGGTTATCGTAAGAAATAATCATTTTTACATCAGCGGCATTTGTTCTGTATTCAAAGTCGCTTTTTAAAAGCTGGTCGGTTGCAGGAATAACGATTGCACCGATTCTGTGAAGGGCAGGCATAAGGAACCACCATTCGTAGCGTCGGCGCAAAACCAGCATTACTGTGTCACCTTTTTTGATTCCCTTTGAAGTCAGCCAGTAGGCCGCTCTTTTTGATTCCCGTGAAATATCATTAAAAGTAAAGGTGTATTCTTCGCCATTATCGTCCAGCCATACAAGTGCCCTTTTTCCAGGAAAATCGCTTGCATATCGGTCAACAATGTCATAGGCAAAATTAAAATCTTTAATAGTTTTAAGGCGGCAGTTTTTCTTAAAATCGTCGTAGTCGGTAAATTCCCGGTCTTCAACTAAAAATTCATGAAATAAAGAAGACATTTAAAACTCCTGAAATTTAAAATAGCGCTCATATTATCCCTTTTTTTTAAATCAATGTCAAAAACTTTCTATATATTAATGCTTATTTTTTGGGATTCTTTTTGATTTTTTATGGGCCAGAGGAGGTTACCAACGGGCCTTCCAGGGCTACCCTTGCGGTCGGCCGCCTGCAAGGGCAAGTTCAGAGCCCTTGCTTCAAAAAGCTCAAGTAGCCCTTGTGAAAAAATACAAATGCAGGCGGCTGCTTTGCACCCTTTCACGCCCGGGTCTGGCATTATTTTTCAGAGGGGGCTTTATCTTCCAGAAAATCGGGCATCTTCCTTTCTGTGGTATACTTCCAGTCGTTTGCGTGGGAATTAGGACGCAGTCCCTGAATGCGTTCGTTTTCTGCCCTTATCTGGTCTTTTATCATCTGCTTGAACACATCCATTAAAGGTTCCGGGTCAGCGCTGGAGGCCAGATTAATTTCCTGAAGCTCCTTTATCAGATAGTAGCAGGTTTCGATTGTAGAAACGCATTCCGGGCGGGGCTCTTTCTTAAAAGTAAAAATAGAACGGTAGTCACCGTAAAAAGTTATTTTTGGAAGTTTTAAAAGGTTGGGGCTGTGTTCGATTACTTTTTTGCTGCAAAACCAGGTAGCGTCTATTATGATTGCAAGAATCTTTCTGTTTCCAACTTCTTCCCTAAAGCCATCTTTTTTGCTGTTCCAGGCGTCTTTTCCAGGGTAGAGGAGCACAGGATAGTACTGGGGGTCTTCAAGAAGAGTTAAAAGCCTTTGGTTCTGGGTAAAATCTATTCCCACTAAAATTTCTGAGTCAATAAGGGTGTTTTTAGAAATGCGACCTGTTCCGGTTCTCTGTTTTTTGTATTCCTTGGGATGCATTAAAAAAATGAATTTAATTCCCGGGTCAAAGGGTTTGGTGAATTTACAAAGACAGAATTCTTCAGCCCTAAAACAAATGTTACATCTTGCACTCATGCCTTGATTATACAGGGCTTTATGGCTAACTTCAATTGCCACTGTTTTCAGGGCAAAGGTATTATATTTCTACATCTAAAAAAGAAGAACAGGAAAAGTCAAAAATTGGGACGCAGACGAAAATTAGGGACGGGACCCCGGGGGGAAGGTACCCTGATTTTCGTCGTCGCTGGGACCCGGTTTTTGACTTTTATATGAAAATAATTTTTATACATAGAAAATTGAAATGCCTTTGTCATGGGTCTGGCGAAATATTGGTTTGCCCTGTTTTAAGAAAGGTGCTATAATAAATGCCGTGAAAATCAGGAATTTTGGTTCTGAAATAGAATTTACTAACAATGGAAATTTAAGCTTTTTCTTTCTGGGAATTGGGAATGCCTTTTCAAAAGAATTGTCCAATACGAACCTTCTTATTGTAAAGGGAAAAGATCATCTGCTTGTTGATTGCGGTGCTCTCACTCCATTGTCATTTAAAAAATATAATTCTAAGCTTTCTGATGTAGAGAATATCATCATCACTCATGCTCATGCAGATCATATTGGCGGGCTGGAAGAAGTAGCCCTCATGGGCAGATACATTACCCACATAAAGCCTCTTCTTTTTGCAGAAAAGCGCTTTAAAAATGAACTCTGGAAGCAATCCTTAAAGGGCGGTTTAGGTCTCTGCGGTGAAGAAGGACAGAGGCAGAAGCTTAATTTTGAAGATTATTTTGACTGGGTTCAGCCTGTAAAGATGAGAAATATGCCCCGTCCATTTTTCACGGTTAATATCGGTTCAATCAATGTAAAGATTTTCCGCACAAAACACGAGTTTATTTCCAGCAACAACTGGAAAACAGGAATGTATTCAATCGGACTTTTAATTGATGACCGCATTGTGGTTTCAGGGGATACCAAATTTGATAAGCCTCTTTTAGACTATCTTACTTCAAACTATAAAATTGAACACATTTTCCATGACTGTTCCTTCAGGGAAAGTGCAGTTCATACAAGCTACGAAGAATTAAAAAGCCTGCCTCTTGAAATAAGGCAAAAGCTCACACTCTGTCATTATGAAGACAGTATGAAAGATTTTGATCCTGTAAAAGATGGTTTTTCCGGACTTGGCAAGGCTGGCATCTATTACGATTTTTAAGATATTTTATAAAAAAAAATCTAAGTCATAAAAAAAGTCGCTTCTTTTTGAAGCGACTTTTTTTGTCCCGAATGCGATTCGAACGCACGACCTTCCGCTTAGGAGGCGGATGCTCTATCCAACTGAGCTACAGGGACAAGAATAAAGTGATATTACCCTTTTTCCCTGAAAAAAACAAGTGGATTTCCTTTTAAAGTTCAATGAAGCAAGCTTCTGGAATACCTATGAAAAACTTTTCCCAAGTCGTTCATTGAACCTCAATAAGTAAAAAATTAGAAAAGTCCGCTTATTACTCCGTCGTCATCTACATCAATGTTCAGGGCTGCTGGCATTTTTGGAAGTCCTGGCATAGTCATGATGTCACCTGCAAGGACTACAACAAAACCTGCTCCTGCATAAAGCTGAACGTCTCTAACCGGGAATACATAGCCGGAAGGGGAACCAATCAGGCTTGGATCATGGCTGATGGAATTCTGGGTTTTTGCGATACAAACCGGAAGATTTCCGTAGCCTTCTGCTTCAAAAGTTTTGAGTTTTTTAAGGCTGGAGCCCTGGAACTCAACTTTTTCTGCGTGATAAATTTCTTTTGCAATTGTGTTAATTTTTTCTTCAAAAGAAGCATTTGATTCGTAGAGGTAGTGGAAAGAAGCCTTTTCATTTTCGCAGGTGTCTACAACTGCCTTTGCAAGTTCTACTGTTCCTTCGCTTCCTTTTCCCCAGCCTTCACAGAGAACGGCTTTTGATCCGCTCTTTTTGCAGAGTTCTTCAAGCAGCTGAATTTCTTCTTCTGTGTCGGAAACAAAGCGGTTTACGGCTACTACAGAAGGAAGTCCGAATTTTTTAATGTTTCCAATGTGAGCTTTTAAGTTTTCGAAGCCTTTTTCCAGGGCTTTTGTGTCCGGCTGAGAAAGTTCGCTTTTTGCCTTTCCGCCGTGCATTTTAAGGGCGCGGATTGTTGCAACGATTACAACTGCGTTTGGTTCAAGTCCTGCAACACGACACTTAATGTCCAGGAATTTTTCTGCACCAAGGTCTGCTGCAAAGCCTGCCTCTGTTACAACGTATTCTCCGCTGGCAAGGGCGGAAAGGGTTGCGTTTATAGAGTTACAACCGTGTGCAATGTTTGCAAAAGGGCCTCCGTGAACAAATACAGGATTTTTTTCCAGAGTCTGAACCAGGTTTGGTCTGATAGCGTCCTTTAAGAGGGCTGCAACGGCTCCTGTGCATTTAAGGTCACCAAAGCGAACGGTTTCTTTATTGTAATTTTTACCGATTATGATTGCGGAAAGTCTTTCTTTCAGTTCACTGATTGTTCTTGAAAGACAGATGATTGCCATAATTTCAGATGCAACTGAAATCTGGAAGTGATCTTCCCTTGGTGTTCCGTCAGTTCTGTTTCCAAGTCCACAGATGATGTTTCTAAGCTGTCTGTCGTTTAAGTCAACGCATCTTTTCCATGTAATTGTTCGAGGGTCAATTCCCAGTGCATTTCCCTGTTGAATATGGTTGTCTACAAGAGCTGCAATCAGGTTGTTGGCAATTGAGATGGCGTGAATATCACCTGTAAAGTGCAGGTTGATGTCTTCCATTGGAACAATCTGAGCATATCCACCGCCGCAGGCACCGCCTTTTACTCCAAAACATGGTCCTAAAGAAGGTTCTCTTAAAGCTATTACAGTTTTTTTACCGATTTTATTTAAGCCGTCTCCAAGTCCAATAGAAACTGTAGATTTTCCTTCTCCTGCAGGAGTTGGTGTGATGGCTGTAACAAGAATGAGTTTTCCTCTCTTAGATGGAGATGCTGCCACCGACTGAAGTTCTTTCAGCTTTTTCATTGTTAGTTTTGCTTTGTAAGGACCGTAGAGCTCAAGATCGTCTTCCTTGATTCCGATTTTCTGAGCAATCTGAGTAATGCCGGCCATTTGATTTTTCTGGGCAATTTCAATGTCTGTCACGGTGGACTCCTTTTAATGAGGGTTGATGTATTTTTAGAGGCGCGGGTAAAAACTGAAGAAGCAATTTGCGCTGAAAATATGTATGGCTATTCTAGACGAAAATCGGACGATTTTCAACATACCAGGTGGTTAATCGGGGCTTGTGATTATTCAATAGTAAGTGCCTTTATCTCGTTCTGGGAAAGCTCCCGCCACTGGCCGGGTTTTAGATTTTCATCCAGCTTAAGGCTCCCCATGGTAAGGCGTTTTAAATAAATCACCTGATTTTCTTCTTTTAGGAACATTCTTTTTACCTGATGAAATTTTCCTTCACTGATGGTAAGAATGCATTCTTTTCCATTCAGCCATTCAATTGAGGCAGGTTTTAAAATAGCTCCACTTTCCTTTCCTTCCGGGGGAATTTCAAGGCCTGCAGCAAAATCATCTGCGATTTTCTTTTGTCTCTGCTGATTTTCGTTTTTTTCAAGGCGGACAAAGTAGGATTTTGGTGCATGAGTTTTTGGGCTGGTAATTCTGTGAATCAAGGGGCCATCTGTGGTAAAAAGAAGAAGTCCTTCTGTATCCACGTCCAGCCTGCCTGCCAGGTGCAGATTTTCTTCCATGTAGAGAGTGTGGTATTCCTGACTCAAAAGGTCAAAAACTGTCTGGTGAAGGCCGTCCTTGTTCGCGCTCACCGTATTCTGGGGTTTATTCATCATAAGATAGACATTTTTTCTTATCTGAAGAAGCTGACCGTCTATGCTTATTGTGTCTATGTCAGAATTCAGGGAAAAGCCGGGGTCAAAAATCTGCTGACCGTTTACGCAAACCTGGCAGGTACGGAGCAGCCGTCTTATGTTTTTGCGGCTTCCGTATCCTGCGTGGCTTAAGATTTTATCAAGGCGTTCTGAACTCATGCTCTTGTAAGTGTGGAACTAGCGGTTTTCGATTGGAACGTAGGTTCTTTCTTCGCAGACATTTTTGTAAGCAGGGCGGTAAATTCTTCCTCCTGCAACAACCTCTTCAACTCTGTGGGCAGACCAGCCGGCGATTCGTGCAATAGCAAAAATCGGTGTGAAAAGTTCCCTAGGAATGTTCAGCATGGAGTAAACAAAGCCGGAATAAAGGTCTACGTTTGCACAGATTCTCTTATCTGAGTTGTGAACTTCTGTTACGATTCCAGGTGCATATTTTTCAACCAGTCTGTAAAGGTTGAATTCTTCAAGCATGCCTTTTTCTTTTGCCAATTCTTCTGCTTTGTCTCTCAAAAGAAGGGCACGAGGGTCGCTGATTGTGTAAACAGCGTGTCCCATTCCGTAGATTTTTCCTGTGTGGTCAAAAGCTTCTTTTCTTGCAATTTTGTAGAGGTATTCCTTTACTTCGTTTTCGTTTGCCCAGTCTTTTACGTTCTTCTTAATTTCATCCATCATTTCTACAACGCGGATATTTGCACCACCATGGCGGCTTCCTTTCAGGGAACCAACTGCAGCGGCGATTGCAGAGTAGGTGTCTGTGTCAGCAGATGAAACAACATGAACTGTGAGGGAAGAGTTGTTTCCTCCTCCGTGTTCTGCGTGAAGAATAAGGGCAAGGTCAAGAATTTCTGCTTCAAGCTTTGTATAAAGAGTGTCCGGACGAATCAGGCGCAAAAAGTTTTCTGCGGTAGAAAGTTCCGGTTTTGGATTGTGGATGAACATTGAAGTGTTATCGTAATAGCGTCTTTTTACCTGATAAGCGTAAGCAGCCAGAGTAGAAAAGCGGGAAATCAGGGTTACGCACTGCTTCATGATGTTTACAACGCTTCTGTCTTCCGGGTCAGGGTCGTAGGAATAGGAAGCAAGAACGCTTCTGGCCAGTTTGTTCATGATATCCGGAGAAGGAGCTTTCATCAGCATGTCTTCTGTAAAGCCTTCCGGCAGAGTTCTGTATGTTCCCAGATACTCACGGAAAATATCCAGTTCTTTCTGAGTTGGAAGTTCGCCCATCAAAAGAAGGTATGCGCACTGTTCATAGCAGTACTGGTCGTTTCTTTCTGCATCACGGATGAGGTCAACAACATCGTAGCCGCGGTAGACAAGTCGTCCAGGAACAGGAATTTTTCCTCCGTCAGGACCAATCTGATAGCCTACAACGTCTCCAATTCTTGTAAGTCCTACAAGTACACCGGTTCCGTTTGCATTTCTTAAACCTCGTTTTACATCGTATTTTTCATAAAGACGAGGATCGATAGGGTCGTTCAAAACCGCAAGAGAGGCAAATTTATCCAGCATTTTGGCAGACAGTTTTTCATCCATTAGGCATAACTCCTTTAGCTGTGCATAATTGCATATTTATTCAGCGTTTTACAAATTATTTTTATAATTATACAGTTATTAGAGATTTGTTCAAGCGGATAGAAGTGGTATGAGATGAAATTTGACGCCTTACTTTTTTCGTGAAATAATATCCTTATGGTTTTATATTTTTCTGCTACAGGGAACACAGAATTTGCGGCAAAAGAGCTTGCCCGCCTTACAGATGATACTTCCCTTAATTTACTGGAAAAAATACGGGCCGGCGATTATTCTGAGATTTATTCAGAAAAGCCCTTTATAATATGTGCTCCTATTTATGTTTGCGAAATGCCCAATTTTATGACATCTTTCCTAAAAAAAGTTTCCCTTAAGGGGAGCCGGGAAGTATACTTTTTATTTACCAGCGGCGGTTACAGCGGTATTGCAAGCGGACTGGCTAAAGGCTTGTGCAGAAAAAAAGGGCTTATTTACAGGGGCTCAGCTGATATAGTGATGCCAAGAAATTACATTGCAAGCGATGCTTACCCTATGCAGGACGCTGAAACAACCAGACAGAAAATTGCAGAAGGAAAAAAGAGAGTAGAAGAAGCAGCGGCCGTAATAAAGGAAGGTGGAGAATTAAAGGGCCGCCACCTTTTCCTTTTTGAATATCTGATAATTCTTCCTGTAACTCCATTCTGGATTAAATTTAAGCTGACTGCCAGGGATTTTTATGTAAAGGATTCCTGTATTGGCTGCGGAAAATGCAGCAGACTTTGCCCGCTGAACAATATTACGATGGAAGATAAAAAGCCTGTGTGGGGAAAGGCCTGTACCCACTGCATGGCCTGTATTTCCAACTGTCCTAAAGATTCTATTGAATACGGAAAAATTACACTGGGAAAGGAACGCTATCTTTTTAAGAAATGGTCTGAATAAAAGAGGGTGGAGTCAGCCGGGGCGTTACGGGGGTGGCTTTTAAAAGCTTCCCCATTTTATGAAAAAAAACTTTAGCCACCCCCGTTAGAAGGGGTAGGCCGCAAGGCGCCGTTTTCCTGTGAAGGAAAGGGCGCTTTTTTTTAGAAATCCATTGCTGTTTTTTTATTCTTTATCCTGCCTGAAAAAGGCAAGTGGGGCCGAGGGGGAGACTTCCCCCTCCTTGATTTTTTGTATTTTATGCTTTTACAAAAGCTTTTTTCAAGAAATCAAGATCCAGTTCTGGATAAAGTACGTGTGCACCAAGCAGCTTGTTTACACGAGCGCGTGCAGCAGCTACTGTATCGTCAGAAATCTCGATTTTACCCTT
>JAILKG010000041.1 GCA_024693915.1 Treponema sp. | reverse complement strand
CAGCGATACATTTCACAGAATATACATAATTTCTAAAACGAGCATTCTTATCTATGCCAGAAAACTTAAATTTTGAGTTATGATTAGAAAGCTGCTCTGGAATAGCTTTAAAAATTGCTGTAGTTTTCTCGTTATTCTCATCATCATATTTTGCCAGGTCTTCTTCGTATAGGGAAAGAATATTCCTTTTAACCATATCGATTTCCTGATATGTTTTCCCTTGTACATAAGCATCTACGGCCTGAGGCATTCCTCCAACTGCAAAATATGTACGGAATGTTGTCATTATTTTTCTGTGAATTTTATCCCCTGCGGGAATTCTTTTTTCAAAACATTCCTTTATAAAAGGAGCGGTCACATTGTCCCCTGTTGCCCAAAGAAATTCTTCAAAATCCATCGGATACATTTTTCGTTTGTCTTCTTCAGAAGGAATTACAATTTCCTGGCTTTTCTTTTTAATACTGATGAGCGAACCTGTCTCGATGTAATGATAGCGTCCGTCTTTTACAAGATATTTAATTGCTTCTCGTGCTCTTGGAAACTTCTGCACTTCATCAAAGATGATAACAGAATTATTTGACTTTACCCCCTTGCCTGCAAAAAGAAAAAGATTCCTGAAAAACACATCCATATTTCCCAGATTCTCAAAATTGTCTTTTATATCCTTTGAGACGTTTACAAAATCAATAAGGAGATAATCATCATATTCATTTTTTGCAAACTCTTCCGCAATTGTTGACTTTCCAACACGACGTGCACCGTCAATCATAAGCGCAGAAGTTCCATTTGAAGTTTTCTTCCATTCCAGCATTTCATCGTAAAATTTTCGCTTAAATGTAACCATAATTAAATTATATATCGAAATTAAAATATTTAGAATACCAAATTTTCACGAAATTTAAATATCTTAATAGCTAAATATTACCTAAATTAAAACATTTAAAACACCGTTTTTCACGAATTTTAAATATCTTATTGAACAATTGTACCTGCTAATAAAATCGGCCTTTGACTTTCCAAAATGTTGACATCACAATACCGAAATCTTACAATTTAACGCTAATGAATCAAGAAGAACTCTTACTTAATTTGAAAGATAAGGAATGGCCGCTTACGACAATTGATCATGACAGGTTGATTGCCCGCGCAATAGTTGTAGATGATGAAGAGAATTTCTATTTTGTCAGAGCAAACAGAGATGATGATTTTGGTAAGGCAACTCTTATTGAAACTGCGGGCGGTGGCGTTGAATCAGGAGAAGATCTGGACACTGCCATCAGACGAGAACTTAATGAAGAACTCGGTATTGAAGTAGAAGTGCTTTGCAAGATTGGTCTTGTCAGCGATTACTACAATCTGATTCACAGACATAACATCAATAACTATTTCCTATGCAAAATTGTATATGAAAAATGCAGATGCACTAGTCTTGGAAGGCTTGTAGCAAACAGAGAGGTGCCAGTTCTTAAGAGAGCAAAGGAATTGCTGAGTCAGACTAACTGACACTCTTCTCCTTTTCCGCTATAATATCCTTCTCTGCCACCGGGTAGGAATGTGCCGGGACCTTTCATCCCTATAACATTCAGCCACATCAGTAGGTCCGCCAATAAATTGGCATGAAGATTGGCAATCTTTCTTTAAGGAGAAGTTGGCAGTGGTAAAGCTAAAAATTGCTTTCGCAATTTTTTTACTGCGACGTTTGCGTAGCAAACTCGATTACTTTGCTATTAAACACCGCTCGCCAACGAGCTTACACACATGTTCAATTACATTTGGCCGCTTTTAATCATTGTTTTTTCAAACACACTTTATCAGATTTGCGCAAAGGGAATCCCTGAGCAGATGAACACCTATGCCAGCATGACAATCACTTATGCTGTGGCAACGCTGTTTTCGGCTCTTGCATTCTTTGTCACCTCCAAAGGTGGAAATATCCTCAAAGAATTTTCCCATACCAACTGGGCTACAATCGTTCTTGGAATTGTGATTACAGGACTTGAAGTGGGCTTCATCTTTGCCTACAAAGCCGGCTGGAAAGTCAGCACACTGGCGACAGTTTCAAATGCGCTTCTTGCAGTCATTTTGATTTTTGTAGGCCTTATCGGCTATCATGAATCTATCAGCTGGAGCAAGGTTTTGGGAGTTGCAATCTGCCTTGTAGGATTGTATTTTATAAATAAAAAATAGGAGGACGCACATGTTCAGACCAATGAGAAGATTCAAGCAGCAGATTACGGACGCTGAATGCAAAGAGATTTTGAAAAATGAAAAGCGGGGAGTTCTTTCACTTCTGGGTGACGACGGTTACCCTTACGGCCTTCCCCTTTCTCATTTTTACTGCGAAGAAGACAAGAAGATTTATTTTCACGGTGCAAAAGAAGGCCACAAAATTGATGCCATAAAAAATTACGATAAGGCAAGCTTCTGCGTTTACGATTCCGGCTACCGCAAGGAAGGCGAATGGGCGCTGAACATCAACAGTGTAATCGTCTTTGGAAAAATCCGACTTGTGACCGACCCGGATCTTACCCGAAAAATCTGCACAAAGCTGGTTCAAAAGTTTACAGACGACCAGGAATATCTTGAAAAGGAACTTAAAAACGCCCTTCCCCGCGTTCAGTGCCTTGAGCTTGAAATTGAACACATGACAGGAAAGCTGGTGAATGAGTCGTAAAGTTATTTATTCCAAAAGTCTCAAATGTTTTTACTGAACCAGCCCAAAATACTTTTCAAAAACTTCGCTGCTCTTTGTCTGTTCATCGTTAAGGCATATTGTAAGCGAGCGCTTTGTATTACGATTGTAAAAGCTGAAAAACTGTATGCCTGGATCAAAGCCCTCAAGAAAAACGATGTGCGGATTTTCTTTGCGCAGCCAGAAGCCAAGCCCATATAGTCCGTCATCACCTTCAATACAAGGGGACCAGGCTTCTTCAATAAAAGGAGAAAGGGGACTTTCCGGATTCAGCTCAGGATCGAGCTTATGCCAGAATTGTGCCATGTCTGCGATTGTAGTAAACGCGCCACCGTCTCCGCCGCCAGTTACAGGAATTCCGTAAATGTTGCTGCGGCCATTTTGCTGATAGCCGCTTGCACATACAATTCCGTCAGGGGGTGTCTCATCAAGCCTAAAAAAGCCTGTGCTTTTCATGCCAAACTTTGTAAAAATATGCTGCCTTACAAATGACGGAAAACTCATGCCAGAGACAGCCTCCACAACAGCCGCAAGAAGCACAAAGCCACCATTAGAATACTTGAAGACCCCGGCAGAAGAATATGGAGCCTGTTGTCTTTTCCACATATTTTCAATCAAAGGAAAAAAATCTTCCGCTTTTTCGTAGTGATAGTTTGCATTTCCACACAGGGCTTCTTCAAAATCATCTACAAAATCTTCATCAAAATAATCCGGCACCCCTGAAGTGTGATTCAAAAGGCTGCGTACCGTCACTTTTTCAGAAAGCCACTCGAGCAGACCGTATTTTTCAGTCTTTGCGGTTAAAAGTTTTTTCACGCCGTCATCAAGATTGAGCTTATTTTCTGCAGCAAGAGTCAGAATTGAAACAGCCGTAAAGCCTTTTGTGCCAGAAGCCATGCCGTAGCAAAAGCTTGTGCTGTTCTGTATGCGGAAGTTTTTGTTTGCAAAACCATAAGCATCGCTTTCGATAAGCTTAGTTCCTTCGTATACACCAAAAACACCTGAAAAATTTGTAAAACTCATAATGCCCTTTCCTTATTTATTGAACCCCTTCATCCCATTTTCCAGCAGGGTCGTTGCAAGCTCAATCATTTCTTCCATTGGAATCTTACGGCCATCGGCAACCCACTGGCGGTAAAGCAGGACAATGCAGTTATTAAAAGTCAAAAGGATATTGCGCACGCTCTGGTCCAGACCTTTAAGCGGACGAGATTCCGCAGCCTGTTTTGTAACCCGGTTCTGCATTCTTTCGCGGATATAGTCAAAACGGCTGTCGCAGGTCACACGCTTGAAAAAATCATCCTGAGCTTCCATGTATTCAAAAAATGCGCGCACCAGTTTGTC
>JAILKG010000024.1 GCA_024693915.1 Treponema sp. | reverse complement strand
AAAGGGTGTCTGAAAATTTACGCAAAATTAGAAAAGCAAAAAAAATGACACAGCTTGATCTTGCTATAAAATCGGATTTGTCAGAAGCGATGATAAAAAATATTGAACTTAAGCGCTCCTGGCCAAGCGAAAAAACTTTGTCACAGATTACGAAAGCTCTTGAAATTGATGTTTGTAAGCTTTTTCTTCCGCTGTCTATTGATTTTGAAAAAGAGAATGAAATAAAACTTTCCATAAAAGATGATTTTATAGAAGCATTTAAGAAATACATAGAAGAGATTATAAAACCTATATAGAAAAAAAAGGAATAAAAATTTTATTCTTCATAGTCAAAAAGCGGCATATCATCAGGAAGAAAAATCAGGAATTTTTCATGTTTTTTTATCCATTCGCCGCTGTCCACCCACATAGGAGAGGTGAGCAGAATGTAAAGCCATTTTCCGGATTTGTTATCCACTACATCATCTTTTAAAATTTCCAGGCAGCGCACCTTCATTCCGCCTTCGTGATTCAGTGTGCGAAATTTTACCTGTGCCGAAAAATTCTTTTCAATTCGTAGATCAATTTCTCCCCTGATTGTAAAAGAAGATAATTCTTTTATTTTGGAATGTTCTGTCAGCGTGATTCCATTTGCATACAAAAAAATAGAAAGAAAAGTCAAATATGTTATCAGTAAAACTTTTTTCATTTTATTCTGTCTCTTTCTTTTTCATAAGTTTTAGAATTATAAGGAAAAGTATCATAAGAATGGGGAAAATTCCACCGAACAAAATTCCTTTCTGAAGATTGTCGCCGGCTTTTTGGGAAATCATTCCCACAGCGCTTGGTCCAATGGAGCCGCCCAGGTCACCTGCCATTGCAAGGAGGGCGAAGAGAGCTGTTCCTCCTGTGGGGATTTTTTTTGAAGAAATGCTCAGTGTTCCAGGCCACATGATTCCTACAGAAAAACCGCAAAGGATGCAGGCGGCTAGAGCAAGAAGGGCATTTTGGGAAAGAGAGGCTGTGATATAACAGATAAGGCAGAGCAGGCCGGAGCCCAGCATAAACTTTGTAAGTTCAACTTTTTCTCCAAACTTTCCATAAAAAATCCGGCATATACCCATGGTAAGTGCAAAAAGACAAGGTCCCGCAAGGTCGCAGACCGTTTTGGAAAAGCCCAGCCCTGATTCAACAAAAGCAGAAGCCCATTGAGCCATGGAAAGCTCGCATGCCCCGGAAGAAACCATAAGTACGGCAGCCACCCAGAAAAGGGGCGACCTGAAAAGTTGCAGAATGGTCATTCCTTTGCCGGAATCCACAAGTTTTTCAATGGGGCAGGTTGCAAAGTTGTAAATATTGTAAAGAGGAATCAGTGCCCAGAAGCAGGCAACATATTTCCAATGATCAATTCCAAAGGCTGTAAAGAGCAGACTGGAAATTACCGTAACCCCAAGCCAGCCCCAGCAGTAAAAGCTGTGAAGAAGGCTCATCGTTTTTTCTTTATTTTCAAAGGGGCAGGCTTCTATAATCGGAGAGCAGAGAACTTCTATAAGACCGCTGCCAATGGCGTAAAAAACAACGCTAATCATAATTCCTGCAAAGGCGGACGGAAGAAGTTCCGGAAGAAAGGCCAGAGCAATAAGCCCCAGGGCAGAAAAAACTTCGGAAGCAATAATGCTTTTCCGGTAGCCGATTTTATCAACAAATTTTGCGCAAAAAATATCAACGATAAGCTGGGTAAAAAAGAAGGCCGTTGGAATAAGGGCTATAAGTCCCAGCGGAATCTGATAGTCCTTATGGAGCTTTAAGAAAATTAGGGGAGCAAAGTTTGCCGCAATTGCCTGAGTCACAAAGCCCAGGTAGCAGGCCCGAAGAGTTTTTTTGTAGTTGGGTTTTAATTTTAATGCCATGTTTGTTTACACATTATATAAACTAACTAAGCATATTTACAAGATTTAGATTTTTCAATAAAACCGACTATATTTTCCAAAAAGATTTTCTCCCGCTTGAAATAGTCTTCTTCTGAATCTGTAATTTGATTGCAGGCTTTTGAGATTACTTCTGCATAATTTACTGGAAGCTTTTGCAAACTGTGGGAATAATAAATTGCCCTGTCTTCTGCCGGAGAATAAAATCCATTCAGATAAAATAAGGCACGTATTCCTGCTCTTATTGCTGTATTCAAATTCTCATGTAATTGGATGAATGCGTCTCGGCGATACCAGCGGTCTTTTTTGTAATCTGAAATAAGATAATGAATGTACCCAAGCGAACC
>JAILKG010000023.1 GCA_024693915.1 Treponema sp. | reverse complement strand
AACAATTTTTTTTGGAAAATGTTTCACATGAAACATTTTCATAATTATAACGACAAAAAAAACAGATAAAAAATAATTTTATTTGAACTATTTTGCAGGCAATAATCGAAAAAAAGCGAAAACATAACATATTAAATTCATTTGGTTAGATTATATAAATAATAAAACCTGAGAAATATTGTGTTTCACGTGGAACAAGTTTTTAAAGCAATTTAGGTATTTTATGTTTCACGTGAAACAGCTGAATTACAAAAAACGGATTTCATATTGTTTATGTTTCACATGAAACATTCTAACTGGGGAAATATCTGCCTGCTACAAATTTATAAAATATATATAGTCAAAAAAACTAATTTACGATGGTTAATGAAAAAAAACAAATATTTTACAGTACTATTAAAGCAAGATCTCAGCCCCTAAAAAACTTACTCAAACCATTCTGGATCGATTCCAGTCCACCATGGATCTTTTGTGAATTCCTCAGGTGAACTTTGAAGTGCTTTTGCGCCTTTCTGGGTAATTATTTCACTGGCTTCTTTTGATGTGGGTAAATAGCGCCTGGTGCAGATATAATGTCTGGTCCAGAAGTTTTCATCGTCAATTGAACTTACAATTACTCCGGTTTCCGGCCCGTCGCTGGCACTGTGAATAAAAATATGCTTTCCGTGAAGTTTTCCTTTGCCGGTATAAAGCCCAAGATATATTCCCACATGTGTGATTTTGCTGGCTGAACACGTATTTGAAAAAAACAATAAATCCCCGGGTTCTTTCTGATTGTCCTCAATTTTTTCACTGGCGTTATACATAACCTGAGAAATTCCGGTAAAGTTCACCTGAATTGCTTTTCTTGAAATAAAAGCAACAAGTCCGCTGCAATCGATTCCTGTGGAAGGAGTTTTTCCGCCCCACTGATAAGGAGTCCCTATCAATTCTATTGCGCAATTAATTAAAGCTTTTCGCTGCTCCGAAAGTTCTTTGGAAAAAGCGCCACTTACACTCGTAAAAGCCAGACAAAAGAAAAAGGCCATCCGTAAAAATGCAAAATAATTTCCAACCCGTTTTTTGTTCATCACAACCTCTTTTTAAAATTTATACACCCAAAAAAAGCAGTCTTCAAGTTTTTTTTCAGGCCGGGTTAAATTTATTTTAGAACGGAGTTTTCAAAGGGCTTCATTTTTTAGATAATTATTTTGGATATTTCTGTGCGGGAGTTTATTGTAAAAGATTTTTTTGGGGCGGAACTTTTCCACCTACGGGCGTTCCGTGGCCCGCCTAGGGCTCGGTGCTTCGCACTGGGGCTGTCCAAAAAGAAAAGTTTGCGGTGGTTGAGGTTCTCGTCCGAAGGCGCGAAGCAACCACCAAATATAGTGTAAATGGTCATTACTTCGCTTCGCTCCGTGCGCAAGCGGGCGACAGGCTCAATGACAGCAGTCACTAAACTTATTAGACTGCCCCACCACTTCATGCCCGCCGCTTTAAAAGTTTTCCGGTTGGTTAATTTCTTTTCCAAAAAAAAGATTTTTTTATCTTATAAAAAACCAACCCTGTTTTTGGCAGATGGATTTTTTTCTTCCTGATTTTTTTTCAGTTCTTCTACAATTACTTCTGAAGAAATATCCTTTGAGTTCATAAAACGGATAGTTTCTGCCAGTCGTGAAAAATCTCCGGGAGTTATGCTCTTGTACTGGTTCAGCTGATGAATGTTTTCTTGGGTAAAAGTGTAAGAAGAAAAATAGTTTTCCAGGAGTTTTTTGATACCTTCTTCTTCCAGAGCTTTGAATTCTACAGAGATATGAAAGCGCCTTATCATAGCGGAATCCATAATGTTTTTTAAGTTAGTAGTGCAGATAAGAATTCCAGGGAACTCTTCCATCTGTGTTAAAAGTTCGTTCACTTTAGAAATTTCCCAGCTGTGTTCTGCATTATTCCTGTCCTGAAAAAATGTGTCTGCTTCATCCAGTAATAAAATCTGATCGTTGGCTGCCGCTTCAGAAAAGGCATCTGCTATTTTTTGTTCCGTGCCGCCTACATATTTATCCAGAATATCGCTGGCTCGTTTTAAAAGAATTTCTTTACCAAGCTGCTGGGAAATATATCTGGCAAATTCAGTTTTTCCAGTTCCGCTTAGTCCGTAAAAGAGCATTCTGATTCCCTGTTTTGTTTCACCGTATTTCCAGTTTTTTTCAGAAAAAGAAATTGCGTTTTCCACCATGTTTACAATTTTTTCTGAAGATAAGCTGGTGTTCAAAACACTTGAATCGTAGGAAGCATTTACGCATTTTCGGAAATTAGATGAGTTGTCCAAAAGTCGTGAATTTTCCTTAAGAAGCAGATTCACTTTGGTTAAAATAGAATCCTTGTCATTTGTAGAGATACATTTTAAAACCTTTACAAGGTTGTCTACAGAGGAACCTGTTACTCTGTATTTAGTAATAAGTGAAAGAATTTCGCCATGAAGTTCTTCAGAAATGCCTGTAGAAAGAAGTTTAGTTTTTGTAATATTTTTTATAACTTCAGAAGGCATGGCTTCAAATCTGAATGAAAAAGTAAAACGCCGTCTTGTTGATTCGTCCATCTGGTTAGGGTAGTTTACAATCCACAAAACCTGATTTTTTGAATTTTCAAGCATTTTATTTATCAGCCCTTTGTTGTTGGCAATGTTTCTAAAACCGAAAAAGCTTTCACATTTTGTCTGTAAAATTGAGTCGGCTTCATCAATGATTAAAATTGTATCAGGGCGGTTTAAAGAAAGAAGACAGTTTAATTTTGAAAGGAATGGTTTTCTTACTTCGTTCTCTGTTTCATTTTTAAAAAGCAAGATTTTCTTGCCGCATTCTTTAGCAAGAGCTTTTGCATATTCGGTTTTTCCAGAGCCTGGTTTACCATATAGCAGGATAGATACTGGAGAATCAGAGGAAAGAATTTCCAGAGCTAAAGAAGTTTCTTCTTTATTTACATTAAAGCTATCTAATTGGTAGGTTGTAGATGGTTCGAAAGGAAGAACAAAGGAACTGAAAAATAAATCGAAATTCTGATACTCAAGGCATTCAATTAAATCTTCAGAAAGTTTTTTATCTCTTTCTAGAAGACCGAATTGTATTAGTTTTTGATTGGAAGTTGTAAGATGTTCAATTTGAGCTTTAGAGAGAAGAGTAAGATCCTGATAATATTCACAGGGCGAATATTCTTTATCACCTAAAAAATATTGAAGGGATTGAAAAATTTCTATTCTGTAGGCGGCCAGCAGAATCAATGCTTCTTCGTCACTTAGTTCAACCTGGTCTTTTAAAAATTTTATTTTTGAAATATCCTGAATTTTTTGAATCAAATCGTCTCTAAGAAAAAATTCGAAGTTGTTAAAATCAGTTAAATCATCAGAAAGAAAAGTGTAATAAATAATTTTTGAAAGTGTTCCGCAGCTTTCCACATTCATTTCCCGTACTAAGTTTAAAAAAATTTTTGATTTGATTTCAAAACTGTACTCGAGATCAGCCAAAAAGGCCTGGTCTTCTTCAAAGTTTTCTTTGTCAGTTGGATGAAGTTTTTCCATCTGAATGCCGTTTTCAACAATTGCATTGATAACACTAAAAAATTTTTCCTGAATATTATACTGGTCTGCCAGTGTCTTAAGTGTATAAAAAATATTTGGGGCATTTAATGTGTCAGCATTTGTTAAACTTTGAGAAAAGATGTAGGCGTATAGAATAAAAATATCTCTATCATCCTGTGATAGTGTATTCATCTTTGATCTTGATATGTACATTCGTAATGATCTGGCTCTTCTTGGATATGACATTGTTTCTCCCATAAAATAATTAGTGAATAACTTGGCGTAGTTTAATATAGCGCGGTATATGGGAAAATAAAAAAATTGAAAATAAATTTTATTTATTGAAGATAGCTGTAATTTCTGTTATGGGGTCTTTAAGAGTTAAAAAGATATTTGCCAGTTGTGGGTCAAAGTGACTTCCAATTCCTTCTCTGATGATTTCAAATGCATCGTCTATGGGAATTGGCTCCTTATAGCATCTTGGGGAAACAAGGGCGTCAAAAACATCTGCGATTGCCATAAAACGGGCGCTTAAAGGAATTTGTTCACCTTTTAAATTTTCAGGATAGCCGCTGCCATCCCATTTTTCATGATGGTAATGAGCTACATCTGCAGCCATCTGGATGTATTTCTTATCTTCTCCAGAGCCTAAAACGTCGTGTACAATGCGGCTTCCTTCTGTGGTATGGCGTTTCATGATTTCAAATTCTTCCGGAGTCAGTTTTCCTGGTTTTTTCAGAATTGAATCTGGAACAACGATTTTGCCGATATCGTGCATTGGAGCGGCTTTTTCCAGCAGGGCGATAAATTCTTCATTCAGCTGGTTTTGAAAAAGACCTTCTTCCATTGCCTTTTTTGCCAGTACTTTTATGTAGGAACTTGTGCGGATGATGTGGTCGCCTGTATCACTGTCACGGTTTTCTACAAGGTTTGAAAGGCTGATAATTGTATTGTTCTGCAAAGAAATAATTTTTGCAGACTGGTCTGAAACTTTGTCTTCCAGCTGAAATTCAAACTTGTTCATCAGATAGGTAAAAAGCGTGATTACAAAGAATATTATAAGAATGGAAAGGGAAATATTTGTAATTTTGATAAGTGAAATTATTTCTTTATCTATCTGGTAAACGCCTGTAACTTTGTAGGATGTAATCTGTAAATAAGAAAAGCAGCATGAAGTGAAAACAGCAACTGCAAGGGAAAAGATGAATTTATCATAAAGAACTAAGAAAGGCAGAATTCCCATTATCAAAATAAAAAATCTGAAAGAACTTTCTGCACCAATATAGTGTTCTGCCAGAATTTGATGAATTATAACTTCAAAAGTGCAGACAACATAGGGAATGACGATTGTATTGTTTTTGCAGACCCACATGAGGGAAAGGGAAAAAATAGAAACGCTGAGAACATTGAATAAAAACATCTGGTCTACGCCCAGGTATCTGAAAATAAAAAGAAATACCAGGTGGTAAAGAAGTCCAAATGTGCAGGTGAGAATTGAAATAATTTTTCCGCGGGATTCTCTGGAAAGAAATCCACTTTTTATATCAATATTCATTAAATATAAATTGTATCATAAATAATTTTTTTGTATATTAAAAACATATGAAGCAATTAAGTGAATTATTGGGAAAAAAGATTTTATTTTTGGATGGCGGTTCTGGTTCAATTCTTCAGGGCTGGGGATTAAAACCTGGTGAACTTCCGGAAAGCTGGAATATTTCAAATACTGAAAAAATAGAAAAATTAGCATATTCGTATTATTCAGCCGGTTCAAATATTGTTTATACAAATACCTTTGGTGCCTATAAAACAAAGTTTGGTCTGAACTTAAAGCAGATAGTTGAAGGCGCTGTAACCTGTGCAAAAAAAGCCAGAGAAAAATGGCAGGCAGATTGTAGGGAAAAAGGGATAGAGCCTCAGGAATGCTTTGTTGCTCTGGATATAGGACCTTGCGGAAAGCTTTTAAAGCCCATGGGCGATCTTGATTTTGAAGATGCAGTTGATCTTTTTAAAACAACAATTCTTTATGGATTAAAGTGCGATGTAGATTGTGTAGTCATCGAAACAATGAACGATGCATATGAAACAAAAGCAGCAGTTCTTGCAGCAAAAGAAGCAATGGAAGAACTTAAAATCAAGATTCCTCTTCTGGTGACAAATGTTTACGATTTGGAATGCCATCTGCTTACAGGCGCAAATCCTGAAGCAATGGCAGCAATTCTGGAAGGTCTTGGAGTGGATGCTTTTGGATTAAACTGTTCTCTTGGACCAAAGGAAATGCTGGAGCCTGTAAAGCGTCTTGTGCAGGCGGCAAGTCTTCCTGTAATAGTAAAGCCGAATGCAGGGCTTCCTCGTGATGAAAATGGAAAGACTGTATTTGATGTTGGCCCGGAAGATTTTGCTTCTGCCATGCTTGAAATTGCAAAAGAGGGCGCCTGTATTTTAGGTGGCTGTTGTGGAACAACACCGGACCATATTCGAAAGCTGAAGGAAGCAGTAATCTCTCTTGCTGGAAAGGAACTGACATTAATTAAACCCATTACAGAAAATGAACGAACGGTAGTTGCATCTTACACACATACAGTTCAGATTGGAGGAGGGGCTGTTCCTGTTCTGATTGGAGAAAGGATTAATCCAACAGGAAAAAAGAAATTTAAGGAAGCCCTGCGCCAGAAGGATATTCCATACATAATTCATCAGGGACTGGAACAGGAAGAAGCTGGTGCCCATGTGCTGGATGTTAATGTTGGCCTTCCGGAAATTGACGAAAAAGAAATGATGGTCAGGGTTATGACTGAGCTGCAGGGAGTTACAAATCTTCCTTTACAGATTGATACAAGCAGTCCAGAAGTTATGGAAGCAGCTTTACGCCGTTATAACGGAAAAGCCCTTGTGAACAGTGTGAACGGCAAACAGCATATCATGGATGCAGTTTTTCCTCTGGTAAAAAAATACGGAGGAGTTGTGGTTGGCCTTACAATCGATGAAGATGGAATTCCAGAAACAACAGAAGGCCGTGTAAAAATTGCTAAGAAAATTTACGAAAATGCTGAAAAGTGGGGAATAAAAAGAAAGGACGTAATTATTGACAGCCTTACAATGGCTGTTAGTTCTGATACAAATGCAGCTAAGGCTACTCTTGAAACCCTGCGCATTGTTCGGGATGAGCTGGGCGGTTCTTCCGTGCTTGGGGTTTCGAATATTTCTTTTGGGCTTCCTAACAGGGAGTTTGTAACTTCAGCCTTCTTTACACTTGCAATGCACAATGGACTTGGTGCCGCAATTATGAATCCCCTTTCTTCTGAAATGATGAAGGCATGGAATACCTACGTTCTCTTAAATGGCCAGGATAAGGATTGTCTGGGATATTTAAAATTCAGTGAAAAGTATGACCAGAAAAAAGCTGAGGCTGACGAAAAGGCAGCTTTAAGCGGAGTACAGGGAGCGATAAACGCAATTTACGGCGCCTTTCCCAGCTCTGGGCAGGTAAATCCTGCCCTTGCAGCAGCTGGTAAGTTTGCGTGCGGACAGTCAAGTGCTCAAGTAACAGCAAGTGCTTCCTCTACTAGTGGAAAAGCTGCAGAAAAGGCAGATAGTGAAAGAGCAAGTGGTGATGCCGGTAGGGCAGGGGCAGGAAGTCTGGAGCACGCGGTAATTCACGGTTTGAAAGATGATGCGGCAAAAATTACTCAGCAGCTTTTGGATTCAGGAAAGGCGGCTGTAGAAATTATAGACGGCTACTTGATTCCTGGTCTGGATTATGTGGGAAAAAAATTCGAAGAAAAGAAGATGTATCTGCCCCAGCTTTTAATGGCGGCAGATTCAGCAAAATCTGCTTTTGATGTGATAAAAGCCTTTCTTGAAAAAACAGGTCAAAAGGGAAAGCCAAAGGGAACCTGTATTGTGGCTACCGTTCATGGAGACATTCATGATATTGGAAAAAATATTGTAAAAGTTCTGCTTGAAAATTATGACTTTGAAGTAATAGATCTTGGAAAAGATGTTCCACCTGAAACAGTTGTGGAGGCCTGCAAAAAAGACCATGTGGAACTTGTGGGGCTTTCCGCCCTGATGACAACCACAGTTCCTGCTATGAAAGAGACAATTGAGCAGCTGCGAAAGGAATGTCCATGGGCAAAATGTTGTGTTGGTGGCGCAGTAATGACTCAGGAATACGCAGACAGCATTGGTGCTGATTTTTACGGTAAGGATGCAATGGATACCGTAAAATACGCTCAGAAAGTTTTTGGCGTGGTATAGAGGTTAGGCTGGAAGGCTGAATTTTGTGGGAAAAATAAAGATTGAATTGTACCCCTTGTTTTAAGAAGGGGTGATAAAAGAAGGAGAGGCTTCTGGCAGTCTAAATTTTTGAGAGGGAAAAGAGGCTGCATTTTGAAGAAAGTGGCCTGCCCGGGATGTGGAGGGTGCGAAGCAGTCTGAGGAGCGGAAGCCTTATGGAGAATCTTTAAAAAGTCTAAAAAAATTCACTGGTGCCAAAGTGGTGACAGTTTTTGTGAATAATTAAAGGCTGAAGCGAGGAAGAGGTCGCGGCGTTTAGTCCGCGAACCCCGGAACAAGCCCGTGGGAAGAAGAGCTGGCCAGAAAAAAATATGCTTAAAAATGTGGTGGGATTGTGTGCCTGGTGCGAGTGATAACCAGGCGATTTTGATTAAGTATTCTCGTAAAAATTCCGAAACTTTAAGAGTAAATGTTTGGTGCAAATGACGCATCGTTTGAGGTTTTTATGAGTTTTTTTAAGAGATTTTCAAAGTTTTTGCCAGCAGTTTTTGGGATTTTTGCGGTAGCTTTTTCATGCCTGCTTTTTTCTTGTGATGAAATTGCAGAAGAGGAGCCAAAAAAACCGGACGTAGAGATTCAGGGAAATGGAATTTCAATTTCAATTGCTTTTGATCCCAGCGCAAAATACATAAATATTTTTAGAAAGAAAATTTTACCAGAAAGTGCCACCGAGGAAGAAATCGAAGAGAACGAAGTTCTGAATATTGGAGAAATAATTCCAAAGGATACTTCAAATATTAATTCTTACACATTTACAGACACACTTTTGGTTGCAGATACAAAATACACTTATTGCCTTCGCTACAAGCACGAAAGAGGCTTTGTTTACACTGGCTGGAGCGAGTGGCCGGTGGACAAGGACGAGGAAGATTTGACTCCGCCAGACAGTGATTTTGCCAGCGATGCAAAACTAAAGCTTGTAAAACCTGAGAATGCATTTTTTGAATACTCGGAAAGTTCAAAGAGTTTGATTTATAAAGGGGATAATCTTTTGGATCTGGATGCTTTTGCAGATTTTGAACCCTGCCTTTGTCTTTCTTATTTGAAAGAAGATAAATCAGCTGTGAAGAGAATTTTTTCTATAAAAGATTTGTGCTCTTATGAAGAAACTCTGGTAGATGAGGACGGGGACGGAACTCCAGAAACTACAAGAAAAATTCTTTTGGCAGAAGACAGTAAAATTGATTTGCGGTCCATTATGACCATGGATTTTTTTGATAAGGATATTTACGTTGACGGAATAATTTATCAGAAGACTGACAGCACAAAACCAAGCTATGATAAAATAACCTGGTCACAGCTTGTGGTTTTTGAAGTTCAGGATGAAGAAGAAAACGAGCTTGAAACAATTAAAATAGAATACAATGCCAATTCTGATGACAGTCATGATTTTTCAAATTATGACGGCTCCAGAATGCTTGAAGCAGAAATGTAAATAGATTTCGTTCTTGTGGGACAAATAAAGGCTATTTTTGAGCCAGAATTCCTTCCAGAGCCAGATTGATGGTATTTTTCATTTCTTCACTGTCATCCTGGCTAAGAACTATATCTCTGAAAACTGTTGCTTCTACAATTCCGTAGAGCATTTCGTTTGTATCTTTTACATTAACATATCTGAATTCACCGTTTTTAATTCCCCTTATAATCAAGAGGGCCATGAGATGGCGCATGCGGATAACTCGACGGCGTACTCTTTCGCCAGGATTTTCTCCGGTTTTCTGAAGCTGAATGAGATATGGAAGTAGAACTTTGAAAAGTTTTCTGTTTTCTTTGCAGGCGTCCATAACGGTAAAAAGCATATTGCGAAGGGCATCCAGGGCAGAAATGCTTTCGTCTTTGGAGATGGCAATGAGTTCTGCTTCAAGTCCTTCGGTGAGTTGTTTTATACTGTATAAAAAGATTTCTCTTTTATTTTTAAAATATATGTAGAGAGTGGTTCGTGTAATTCCACATCGATCGGCAATTTTCTGGAAGGTTACGTCTTCATAGCCTTCTTTCATAAAAACGTCCATGGATTTTTGTAGAATTTCTGATTTTCGTTTATCGTGCTCTACTACTGTGGCCATTTTTTTCTCCATTTTTATAAAGGTATAAAGTTGTGTCCAAATTGCCTGCTTTTAGGTCTTTTAAAAGCGTTGCATATTTTCCAAAATTTTCCTGGAATTTTTTATGGCTGGTTATGATTCCGAATTCCCAGCCTTTAAATTCTGTAAGAAGGCAGCTCATTCTTTTGTAGAGTTCTTCCGCTTCCTTTTCATCACCAAGTCTTTCTCCATAAGGCGGATTACAGAGGATAAGTCCGCTTTCGTAAGGGGCGCAAAGTTCTGCAAAATCTGCCTGAACAAAGTCCGGTCTGATTACTTTGGCGTCGCTTCCGATGGACTGCAAGGCGCGCCCTGCAGTTACGCAGGCGTATTCTGCATTTTTACGGCTCCTTTCAACGGCGGCCGGATCAATGTCGCTGCCGGTAATTCTTACTTCAACATCTGTTCTGATGAGTTCGGCTTCTTTCTGGCGGATTTTTTCGGCCGCCGTTTTGGAGAAGATGCTCAGATTTTCCAGGGCAAAGCGGCGTCCAAAGCCTGGCGCCACATTGTAAGCGTAGAGAGCGGCCTCAATTGCAATTGTTCCGGAACCGCAGAATGGGTCGTGTAAAGGAGTTTTACGGCGCCACATCATTTCCTGCAGCATTACGACGGCAACTGTTTCTCTGAGAGGGGCAATTCCTCCGTCTGTTCGGTAGCCGCGTTTGTGGAGAGGGAGACCTGATAAATCAAGGAGGATGAGGGCTGTGTTTTCGTCAATATAAACGCGGACAGTAGATTCAGCGCCTGTTTCAGGCAGACTGTGCATTTTCCACTTGTCGCCTAACTTTTTATAGATGGCCTTTTGAACAATTCCCTGAATGGCGTGTTCTGAGTTCAATTTTGATTTGTAGCAGCGAACTTTATCTACAGTGATTTTTGAATCTTTTTTGAAGAAATCCTGCCAGTTGATTGAATAAACACCGTCGAAAAGCTGATCAAAATCTTCAGCTTTGTACTTTGCCATTTGAAGAAAAACACGGTCAGCAGTTCGTAAACAGAGATTTGAGCGGTAAAGTGAGTCATCATCGCCGGTAAAATAGACTCGTCCCGGTGCATTACCAGCAAGTTTGTATCCCAAATGTTTTATTTCATTTCCAAGAATTTTTTCTGCGCCGATTGCGCACAATGCTACCAATGTATTCATATTTGAAATTTAACACTTTTACACTTTTTGTACAATTGTCATTTTGCCTCGATTTGTGGTAGAGTTAGAGGGATTAGCGTGCTTTGAAAATTTATAGCGCTTTTCAAATAGTATTGTTATACTAAATAAAATACCAAAAAGTATTTGGGGGAATTATGACAAGAGAAGACGAAATTGCAGCAAAGGCTGTCAGAAATTCAACGCTTAAGTCTCTGAAGATGAAAAAATTAATGCGGCTTCGTCAGCTTAAAAATGAATATCAGGAAAAAGTCAGGGAAATTAATATTCAGTATGCTGAAGATCCTGAACGCCTTAGGGCAAAATATGCCGCTGATGAATATGCCAGAAATGAGAGGGCAAAGGCAAGAGCTGCCCGTAGAATCGAAAAAGAGCAGAAAAGAATCAAACAGGAATCTGCTGTTCGCCCTTACACTCTGGGAGAAGAGGTTTTCAGCTCAATTGTTCAGGGAATTGGTGCGGCACTTTTTATTGCTGCTACAGCCCTTCTGGATGCGTTGGCAATTACTTCAGTCCCTGCTGAGTTTAACGCAAGAAACATTTATCTTGGTCTCTACACTGCCTTTGGTGCATCCATGATTATGAATTATATTATGTCAGTTCTGCACCATGCACTGCCTGCCGGAGCAAAGGAAGTTTTCCGCAGGTTATGTCGTGTTGCAATTTACCTGGTAATTGCATCAGCCTTTACTCTTTACACATTTACAGGTGTTAAAAGTGGTTCTGTAGGCTTTTTATTTGGTCTGATTCTGAACAGTATTGTTCTTCTGATTTGTCTGGTTGGAATTTTTATCTGTTCAATTGGTGGACGACATTTTGAAGTAGTGAATGTAATTTTCTACACACTTCTTGGCTGGTCAGGATTATTTATTTTTGCTCAGCTTTTCCATGTTATCAGCGCAACAAGTTTTACAATGCTGATTTTGAGCGGTGTATTCTTTACAATCGGACTTGTATTTGCAAGTATTCGAAAAGTTAAATTTATGCATGCTATTGGAAATCTTCTGATTCTTACAGCAAGTATCTATCTTTTCTTCTCTTTCTTCTTTATGTTCTAATTTTCATTTGTTTTGGGAAGAAAAGTAAAATAACTGGTAAACAGATACAGAAGTAGCCTAGTGAATTTTAGATTCTGTATTTTATATGGAATAGTCCTGAAAGAGCGCTGTATGCGTTTTTTCAGGATTTTTTTTTCATTTCATGTCTGAAAGGTGTGTTTGAACGACACGATAATCCCAGTTGTGCTTTGGATAGCGTCCTTTCATTTCTTTGCAGATTTCAGGCCAGCTGCCATTCCAGAAGCCATTTAAATCGTCGGTAATTTGAAGCGGTCTGCGGGCTGGAGAAAGAAGTTTTAAAAGAACTGGCATTCCCATGATTTTAGGTGTTTCAAAGCAGCCGAAAATCTGCTGGATAATAATTTCCAGAACAGGCCGGATAACCGGGAAGGTAGTTTTTTCATCATTTGTATTTCTGGTAACAGATTGTTTTTCATAAGAAAGCCGTCGCTTTATACCATTGGGCAGAGTGATTTGAAAAGGAACTTCTGAGTCAATTTTGCTTCCGTCAAGTTTCCAGTAAAGAGCCTGATAGAGGGTTTCTGCATCGATTTGAGTTTTTCCAGATAAAAATGGAAGAAGCCATTCCTGAGGATTTTTGCAAAGCAAATCTTTTAATATCTGGTCGTAATAAAGACCGGAGTTTTCTTGATATGTAAAAATCTGCTGATTTTGATATTCGTGATTCTTTGTATTCTGGCTTTGCTGAAGATAAAAAGCAGCCCGTTCAAGAAGGGATTGAATTTTTTCACTGGAAGGTAAAACTGAAAAGCCTTTGTTCTGAATTTCTGAGCAGAGGGCAGGAGCATAATCTTCAGAAGAAACTGGAAGCTTTGTTTTTTGAAGGACAAGTTTTCCAAAAGATGTGATTCTGTTTTTTTGAATTTTGCCTTTTTCAAAAGACAATTCGATTTTTGTTTGACTGCGACTTTCCAGCCATTTTTGAATTTGAGAACTTTCAAGCTTTTCCCAGGAATAAATGATTCCCTTTGTTTCACCGGCGTCCACTTCCGGTGCAATTATCCATTCTGGATAAGTATTGATTTTTTGAGTCAGATTTTTGCTGAAGGAAGCGGCTCTTCCTGAGGGAAACTGATACACGCCTTCATTAGAAGTAAGACGGGCTATCCTGTCAGGGAAGCCTTCCAGCAGGGCAGAGTTTGTGGAAAGTTTCTGGCTTTCTGAAAG
>JAILKG010000057.1 GCA_024693915.1 Treponema sp. | reverse complement strand
CAGTACTGCGCTATGCGCTGCTTGTGGCAAGGGAACTATTAAATGCCGCTTCGCGTCATCCACAAGCAGAGCATTTTTGCCCCACGATTCGTTCCCTTCCGCCAATTTTAAATTTATTTCAGCAAACTCGAAATTAAGGCTTAGTATACTCCCACAACTACCGGGTCAGCCCAGTAGGAGCTGTATTTTATACTTTTGCCTGAAGCTTCCTCCCAGATAGACTGAAGAGCGTAGCTTCTTGGCCTTGAAACCGTTTTGTTTTCAGAAGAACTTGGTTTTATTTCGTTCCAGCCCCTGCTTATCATGATGTGCTGGGAATCAAGGTTTCCAAAATAGAAAATTGAAGGAATTATATCCTTAAGCCAGCTCTGGTATGGAAGGCCTGCGCCTAAGGCTACATCTACAGGGAACCAGCCGAAGCCTGAAAAATAAATTTCTGTCCACCAGTGATTCATTGTCCTTAAGTCAGGGTTTACAAGGATACCGCTTATCGGCAGGCTTGGAATACCAGCTGAACGGAGCAGGGCTGTGTAAATGATGGCAAAATCGTAGGCGTCACCTTTTTTTGAGTCCAGCATATCCAGAGGCGAGGCATTTGATGAACGCATAGATGAAAGAATTTTGTAGTTGCTTATCATGTAGTTGTAGCACAAAAGTGCAATATTGTAGGGATTTGATTCCCTTTTTCCGTCTTTACGTTTTTTTGCTTCATCTGAAAGAATTTTGTTCAGAAGTTTTTTCACTTCTTCATTTTTTGCAGGAACAATCTGGTCAGCAGCCGTGTAATTTGAATAAATAGAGGCGCTGATGTTTTTTGAACTTTCCAGATTTGCCGCAATCACCTTGGATCGTGTTTCATAAACGGTAATTGCAAAATTCTGGGAAAAGCGCCTTTTTGAATTTGAACTGGCAGCGTAATTTCTTCCGTTCTGCATCTGGTGAATGATTGTGTGCTGAAAATCAGAAATAATAGGTTCCGGATTCGCTTCTACAAGCTGGCTTGAAGGCTGGTAGGCGCTGGTTTGTGGCCGTGGAACTCTAAGAATTATGGAAGAATCCTTGTCTCCCGAGTAATTTTCAACATCGCTTGCAAGCTGAACAACATAGGTTTTTGGAGAAATAAGGGATTTTGTGCCCGCTTTCTGCTCGATTTTTACGGTTCTGCTGGCGGATTTACCCTTTGCTGTCTGAATGTACATTTTTCCGCCGGATGCTCCATCTGGAACTCTTAAATGAATTTCAGATTCAGACCAGCTTTCGTAGTCAAAATTATTTTCGTCAGCAGCAATGTATTCAAAATTGTCGGAAAAATCCCCTTCCTCTTTTTTAACTGCTTCTCTGTCTGCAGAAAAATAAACCAGAGAGTCATTTCTGCTGCTTCCGAAGTTGCTTCCAAAAATTGTAACCTGGGCGCCGGGGTAAAGTTTTTCCGGAGTTACGCCAGTGATAATTGGAACAGTAAGCTTTGCGTTTTCAGGAACGCTGAGAGGAACAGAGTTTGCGTTTGCAAAAAATTCCGGTTTTGATCTTAAATTTTTTACGCCTACAACTACAAGTCCGTTCTGCACATTTGCAGGAAGAATCATTTTAATTTCGTCGTCCTTCCATGAAATATAGGAGCTTGAAGTAAGACGGTTTCCTCCGAACTCAACATAGCTGGTATCTCTTACATTTCCAAAGTGCTTTCCAGTGATGATTATAAGATCTCCCGGAGAGCCTACTGTTGGGTTTACTTCAGAAATTTCCGGAGGGGTTTTACTTTTAATTCTTAAAATGATTGAAACGGTAATAAAAACAACGACAAAAATCACCCAGCACAAGGTGCGAATTAAGGGTGATTTTCTGAGAAGATAATTTGAAGACGATGTTTTGTTCACGGCAAAAGACCTGTAATTGTATTTACAGGCATTTTCACTTCCATGACTTGAGAGCTTTCCGCTTCAAGACCAGGAACGGAAAACTTAATGGAAAGTTCGTTATTTGCATCCTGAAAATCCGGGCGGAACACATCAACATCAGCAAGCGACGTATTTTTTAACGTGCCTGTACCAACTGTATGTGCTAGATTATCGTTTATATTTCCATTTAACACAATATTTTTGTTGGAAAATGATGCAGTATGAGGCCTTTCTACAGGAACAAGGTTTGCAACTACAGAAGACTTTGCCTGATTTTTTGCTGAAGTTGTTCTTACCGGAATAATTACCGCTGCCAGAACTGCCGCTGCAGCCGCAAGACCTGTCATAATTGAGTAGGCAGGGATTTTTCTTACCGGCTGGGTATTTTTGGAGTAATGCATTTTTGTCATCAGGCGGGCATAACTCTGGTCTAAAAATGCCTGGTCTTTTTCAAGAGACGACTTATCTTCCTGCAAAAGTGAGTGAACCTTTTTAAGACTTTCTGCCTTAGCTGCACATTTTGGGCAGACTTTAAGGTGTGCCTCATACTCTTTAACGTATGATAGAGGAAGTTCGTTATCAATGTAAATTGAATGGATGTCGTCACTCGGGCAAGAATACATTTTCAGCTCCTAAAATATTTTCTAACAGCTTGCGTGCTCTAAAAATCCGGACTTTTACGTTTCCTTCAGAAATTCCAAGCACCTTACCAATCTCTTTATAATTCAAGTCACCGTATTCTGCAAGAACAACGGCTTCCTTTAACTTAGGAGGAAGCTTGTCTAAAGCTCCCTGAGTAAGTTTAATAGACTCTTTTGCAAGAAGCTCGGTTTCTCCGGAAGGTACGCTTCTGAAATCCTCGTAGAGGGCTTTTTCATAAGCCTTTTTTTCCCTTGCCTTGCGTTTAACATAGTTCAGGGATGCGTTTTTTACAACGCGGATTAGCCAGAATTTTGCATCGTTCATGGATGGGAAAACCAGCTGCTTCTCGTTGGCTTTGATTAAAGAGTCGTGGGAAAGATCTTCTGCTGCTTCTTCATCGCCTACAATGCGATAAGAGATTTTATAGAGCATTTGCATCGTTTCCCTGTAAATAAGGTTAAAGTCAGCAGTGTTTGCTGCATTTAATTGTCTGAGTTGCTCTGTCTGACTTTCCATATTTCTATAACAACGCTCCTTTTATATAGTTACAAATAATCAGCCGAATAATGAGTTTTATAGTTCTAACTCCAAAACAGGCTCTCAGCAGGAACCCCGTTTGGAAAACGGCAGTACCGCTTCGCGGTGGCTGAGTGTTTTCCAAACAGGAACCCTGCTTACGCCCGTTTTGAATTTATATTAGCAAACTCAACATTCGCCTGATTCCTTTTAATTCCAGTTAGTTTCTCTTCCAGGTTGGCCCCTGAGGAGTGTCGATAATAGTAATTCCCCTCTTTGTTAATTCGTCCCTTATCTGGTCAGCCCGGGCAAAATCCTTATTTTTCTTTGCATCAGTTCTTTCCTTTACAAGAGCGTCGATTTCATCGGCTTCCGGGTCACCGGAATGATCCGGCATCATGGCTTTTGCCTCTTCTTCAGCTTTTTTCTGAACCTGGGCGGCGCTTTCAATCAGTTTAAGACCAAGAACGCTGTCCATTCTTTCTATTAAATCCAGAGCCTCATTTGCTTCAAGCGAGCCGTCTTTAATAACTTTATTAAGGGCGCTCATTGCAACCGGAGTTAAAAGGTCGTTTTCAAGACCGGCTTTAAATGCGTCCAGATAGCCATTTGCTTTTTCTGAAAGTCCACTTCTGTTATCAGCTTCGCCTTTCTTGTAAGCTTTTACCGGGAAGGTGCTCAAATCGATTTTTCCTTTTGCAGCGATTTTTGCAATCTTCTGAAGAAGGGAAACGCGGCCGTTTTTAGCAGATTCCAGGGCTTCCAGACTGAAAACCAGCTGCTTTCTGTAGTGTCCACTTATAAGGAAGAATCTGTAATCCAAAGCTTCAAAGCCCTTATCCTTCAAAGAAAATCCCTTTTCAGGTGGAAGGGGAGTCTGCAAAGTGATAAAGTGGCCGCTTGACTTACTCATTTTACCGCCTTCAAGAATCAAAAATTCGTTGTGAAGCCAGTATTTTACCCATGGACCCTTTGCTCTTTCAGCCTGGTCAAAACTTCCTTCGCTCTGGGCAATTTCGTTTGTATGGTGAACAGGTACATGGTCAATTCCGCCAGTGTGGATATCAAAATGCTTTCCAAGATATTTCATGCTCATTGCAGAACATTCGATGTGCCAGCCAGGATAACCCCGGCCCCATGGACTGTCCCAGGTCATTGCCTGATTTTCAAATTTGGATTTTGTGAACCAAAGGACAAAGTCTCCCGGATTTCTCTTGTTTCCGTCGATTACAACTTCCTTTCGCTTGCCGGCGCCTTCTTTAAGTTCGTCCAGATTCAGGTTTGCAAGTTTTCCGTAATCAGGATAGGTGGAAATATCAAAATAAAGGTTTCCACCTGCCATGTAAGTGTGACCGTTTTTTTCGATTTCCTTAATCAGTTCAATCATTTCCGGAATGTGTTCAGTAGCCTTGCAGATAACGTCCGGATGGCGGATATTCAGGGCGTCAATGTCCTTCATAAAAGCATCTGTATAAAACTGGGCGATTTCCAGAACCGACTGATGGCGTTCTTCTGCAGTTTTTACCATTTTATCTTCGCCGTCATCGTTGTCTCCGGTAAGGTGACCAACGTCGGTAATGTTCATTACATGCTTAATGTCGTAGCCCAAAAAGTTCAGGGTGCGGTCAAGAGTATCCAGAAAAACATAAGCGCGCAAATTTCCGATATGGGCATAATTGTAAACCGTAGGTCCGCAGCCATAAAATCCCGCAAATCCCGGGTGAATCGGTTTAAATTCTTCCATTTTATGACCCATTGTGTTATACAATTTCAAAGACATAGTAACCTTCCTGTGTAAGGGCTGCTGGCGGCCCGGTGTTCAATAGCAAAGTAAGCGAGTTTGCGCTGCAAAAATCTCGTTATAAAAAAAGCGAGAGCAATTTTTGAGGGGGTAAGTCTCCCCCCTGGGCTCAGCCACCCTGGTGTCTTCGCCACACCCCCCTCGCCTGGGGGCATAAAGTCAGGTGAGCACATGGCCCCCAAACCCCATTCTGTTTAGTTTAATGAAATTCTTTACTTATGACAATTGAAAGAAATTACCTGTCGGGCAGGGGAAAATTATTCTTTTTTTGCTTTTTCCAGCAGTTCTTGCAGCTGGTTCGGGCTGTAATTTTCGCTTAAGGAACGGATTAGATGCACTAGATTTTTTTTCTGGTCATCAGAAAGCTTGTCTATTGTGGATGCAATGTCGGTGAACTGGGGATTTTTATGGATTTCGTATTGTATTTTTGGCTCATTCTGGTAGTCTTGAGTCAGATATTCTATGGGAACATTCAGAAATGTTGCAATTTTTAGAGCTGTTTCTACAGAGGGCAGGTTTCCTTGTTTTATACCTTTTCCTATATTTGACAGGTCAATTCCCACCTCTATAGCTAATTCTTTTCGGGACAAACCTTTAGAGTCTAATATAGACTGCACCCTGCTCCAAAAATTCATAGGAATATTTTCCTAAAAAATATTGATTTTTGAAGGTTGCTTGGAATAATTTCATAGTAAACGAAATTTCCTGCGGATATTTCCGCACTTCTTTTTGCAGTCTAGATTTTTATATTGACAGTTTTTATAATAAATTTGTTAGTCCAAATTTCGATTTTTATAATTGTAATTTAAAAATTGGCGGAGGTGGGGTTGCGACACAAAAAAAGTTCTGCACGAGCGAAGCGAGTCAGCTTTTTTTTTGCTGGCGCGTTCCCACCGGGAGCCAATTTTTGTATGCATATTACTAACTCGAAATTCGGACTAGTTAAATTTTTATTAAAAAAAGTTTGAGAGGGTTTATATGAAAAAGTTTTTTATTGCACTGCTGGCCGGCCTTTTTCTTATTTCTGCAAACGCAGCTGATAAGGTTAAATTATCCAGAAATCAAAAAGAATTTCAGAAGATATTCAATAATTCATCACTTTCTTTTCAGCCGGTGGAATACAAGGATGTCTACCCGGAATACGGTAATGTGGGATATTACAAGGGAGAGATTACTTATGAGCAGGTGCAGAAAGATCTGGATCATCTGGAATATCTTTTGCGCACAGCCTATGCCGGTTACGCAGAAATGCAGGAAAAGAAATTTGACTATTTTACTTTTAGCCAGAAAATCTTAAAGAGATTTGCAGGTCAGTCCCTGGTTCAAACCCGGGAATTTGGAAAGGCAATCTATGAAGAATTAAGGAATTATATAGAAGATTCTCATTTAGCAATTTATCTGGGGCAGTTTCCAAATCAGCATCTGCACTTTGCAGAGCATTCAAATATCTATTATACGGATGTATTTGTTCAGGAATCAGAAAAAGAAAAGTATCCGGAAGAAAATCTCTTTCCTTATTTTCATAACGGGAAGTCTTGTTACAGACTGGGAAAACTTTCTTCAGAGCCTGTGGAAGAAGTTTTTGGCCACAAGGCAACTTTATTTCCTGTGGATACGCCCCGGGGTATTCCTTATTACTTTGAAAACGAAAGTGCTTTTTCAGCTTATATCAGACTGGAAGCTTTTATTGGTTCCGGTAAGGCCGCAGAAATTTCCTTTGATAAGTTTATGAAAACCGGAAACAGGTACATGGGAAAAAGTTTTGTAATAGTAGATTTACGGACAAATCAGGGCGGTTATCCAAGATATGGCTATAATTTTGCAGCAAGTTTTTATTTTGACGAATCAAGAACAGAAAATCCAAAAACCCTTCAATTGATGACTTATACACTGATGTATCTCGTAGAGAAAAATTACGAAAACACAGTTAATATTTTGTCTCCGGCTACAATTCAGTGGGATAATGGTTCCATTTTACACAGGAATGAAATAGACAAAAAAACTGCAAAAATGTACAGAAAAATCTATACTTTAATGCAGGAAGAACCACAGATAATTTTGTCAAAAGAGTTTCCCGTTGAAGATGAAACTTATATAAAAATGAAGAATGCAAATACAAAACCACTTAATACTCCACCTGTATTTACAGGTACATTCATTGTTCTACAAGACAGAAATTCAAGCAGTGCATCAGAAGAGTTTGTGCGTACTCTTTCTTCTCTTTTTGGCAGAGACAGGGTTATTGTTGTAGGAGAAAACTCCAGAGGATGTATTACTTATGGAGCTTTAAGAGATTTTAATCTTCCTAATTCTTTTTTAACCTTTCATTTAGCAAGTGCCAGCCTTGCTGAAATGATAAATAAAGTTGATTCCTGGCATGGAGAGGGAAGAGGCCTTTACCCAGATTACTGGAGTACAGATCAGGATATGGCAGAGACTGTTTACTGCCTGACAAAAGACGAAGGAATTGTACAGTACATAAAGGGATAACTTTTTTCAAAAAAATTTTTCTTTTGTTTTTAAGCATGAGGATTTATACTTCTAGAACATAAGAAATTGAAATATTTTACCAGGCTCAATCTCGAGTTTTATAATTTCAATTCAAAATTGGCTCTCGGCGTGAACGCGCCAGCAAAAAACGGCAGTACCGCTTCGCGGTGGCTGAGTGTTTTTTGTGTCGCAACCCCGCCTACGCCAATTTTTATTTATTTTTAATAACTCGAATTTCAGCCTTCTATATTATTTTAATTTCGGACAGCAGGAGCTTTTATGTTCAAGTCGACAAAATTTCGTTTTGTTCTGTTTTTCGCTTTTTTTATTACTATTTCTCTTGGAATTGTCACTGTGCTTTCAATTTCAATTGTAAAAGATACTGCAAAATATTTTGCGGTAACTCAAAGCGTTCCCATTGTTGAAAAAGTTGTAAAGCATATAAACGGTGATGAATATGAAAGATTCGTAAAAAATATGGACGAAGAAGATCCCTATTACGATGAAGTTCGTTTATGGATGCTGGACTTAAAAGAATCTGTGGGCTGTCAGTTTCTTTACACAATGGCAAAATTACCAGACGGCACTTTTCAGTACATAATTGACGGAAGCTGTGATCCCAGCGATGAGGAAAACTTTTCTCCTTTGGGAACTGAGGAAGATTTGACTTCCTGGGGCCAGCCTCCTCTGATTACTTTTGCAACCGGAGAAACAACTTTTTCTGACATTGAAGATAACGAGGACTGGGGAAAAATGATTTCCACCTACGCTGGAATTAAGAATTCTCAGGGAAAAGTTGTAGGAATGGTTGGTTGTGATATCACCATTGATGAACTGATGACCTTTGTAAATAAAAAAATCATAAAGATTTCCATTATATCTGTCATTTTTGTTTTTGCAGGCTGCCTGCTGGTTTTCTTTTTTACAAGAAGTATTTTTGGTTCCATGAACCGTATTTCTTCAGCCATGGCGGCAATTGCAGATGGAGAGGCCGACCTTACAACCAGAATTTCTGAGGTTTCCGGCACAGAATTAAACGGTCTTGTAAAAAACTGTAACGGAGTTATAGAAAGTCTAGACCGTCTTGTGCGCAGCCTGCAGGAAGAAAGTAAAATTCTTGAAAAGACCAGCGACCAGCTCTACAGCAAGATGAACGGACAGCGAGATGATATTAACAATATTGTTACTAAAATCGGAGAAATTGACAGAGGAATTGACGAACAGAATTCCTATGCAAACGACCTTTCTGTGTCTGCCAGAGCAGTTGAAAGCGGAATAAAAACTCTGGATTCAAGAATTTCAAGTCAGGTAAATGCAATCAATGAAGCTTCCGGGGCAATTGAGCAGATTTCTTCAAATATTTCTTCTGTAACTGATATTGTAGAAAAAATTTCTGCGGATTTTGAAAATCTTGTAAAGGAATCTGAGGCCGGCAAAGTAAATCAGGCAAGGGTTTCGGAACAGGTTACAGAGATTACGGAGCAGTCTAAAAATCTGAATGTGGCAAACCAGGTTATTGCAAAAATTGCGGCTCAAACAAACCTCCTTGCTATGAATGCGGCAATTGAAGCGGCTCATGCCGGAGATGCCGGCCGGGGTTTTTCTGTTGTTGCTGATGAAATCAGAAAACTTGCGGAAACTTCCTCAAGGCAGACTCAGGAAATTAAAACCCTGCTGGACGGAATTGCTTCTTCGATTAATAAAGTCTGTGATTCTTCAACAAATTCCAGTCAGTCTTTTGAGATTGTAGGTTCCCATATCCTTGAAATTAACGGCCTGATGGGAAGGGTAAAAAATGGAATGCGGGAACAGAATTCTGCCGTAAACAATATCATTCAGACAATGCAGACCCTGGATGGAACCACCACAGAAATTAACGATGCTTCAGATACAATGAAAGAGCAGAGCAAAAATCTTTTTACCAATATCGATAAGCTTCAGAATATGTCCCAGGAAACTCAGAGCCAGGCAGATATGATTTGTAATGCCGCCAGAGGTGTAAAAGAATCTACAGAGGTTGCAGTAGATGCCAGTCAGAGAAACAAAGAATCCAGCGACAGCGTAATTCAGATGATAAAGGGCTTTAAAGTCTAAAAGAATTTTAGAAGGCAAACACATTATAGCTTCTTTGACATGCTTTCTAAAATAACATAAAATGCCCTATAAACAATTTTTTTTGAGGTTTTTATGACTGTTTTACAAAGCCTGATTTTAGGAATTCTTCAGGGAATCGCCGAATTTCTTCCCATTTCTTCAAGTGGACACCTTGCTCTTTGTCAGCATTTTTTTGGTCTGGAAGATATGCCCCTTCTTTACGATGTTATGCTTCATATTGCAACTTTATTTGCAGTTTGTATCTATTTTAGAAAAAAAATCGCCCGCCTTTTCTGTGTGCTTTTCCGCTGGATTTTCCGCCGCCCAAGTCCGGAAAATTTTGATAATCCGGAAGATTTGCTAAGTGGCAGCGAAGAGACCGGCAGAAAGACCATAATTGCAGTAATTATCACAACTTTTGTAACTGGTCTAATTGGTGTTTTAACCAGTAAACTGATTCCGGAACTTCCTTTGAAGGTGACTGCCGCCGGTTTTATCATTACTGCATGTTTTTTAGTCTTTTCTTCATTAATCGAAAAAAGACGGGAAAAGAAAGAAAGTGTCCAGCCTGCTGAAGCATCAACTGAATCTTCATCTGATTCTGCGGAGTCTTCTGAAACAAAGACTTCATCTAAAAATACTGGTTTTACCTGGTTACAGGCTCTTGTAATCGGCCTTATGCAGGGCCTTGGAACTCTGCCTGGAATAAGCAGAAGCGGTTCCACCATTGCGGGAGCTCAGTTTGCAAAGGTGCGCCGGGATGTGGCTGGTGAATATTCTTTTATTGTCTCAATTCCGGCAATTCTTGGAGCCTTTGTTTTGACTTTAAAAGATTATCTTGAAATTCGTGGTCAGGAGGGAGTATCCCAGATTGGAATTCTTCCTTTGCTTGCCGGCTGTTTGAGCGCCTTTGTTTTTGGCTATGCTGCCCTTACTCTTTTGATGAAAATTATCAAAAAAGGTAAGCTTGAATGGTTTGCCTGCTACCTGATTCCTCTGGGAATTTGCGGACTGATTTTCTTTTAAGGAATGATCTGCGCCCGCCTATGGAAGGGTGGGCTTTTAAGCCCAGCGACCGCAAGGCACAGGGTGCCTGAGGACGCCGCGCGTTAGCAAGCCCTGGAACAGGCGTGGTAAGATGCCCTGGCGCCCCAATAAAAAAAAAGATAAATTAAAGAGTCTGCTTGATTTTTGTATCCCTTGTGATATATTTAAAAGATAGAATAAAGAAAGCAGTTCGCCTGCTTTTAATCAGGAGTATAAGTGTTTATGAAAAAATTTATTGCAATTTCAGTTTTGATTGCGGCTATGGCGTCCGCTTCGGTTTATGCAAAAAAAAGCAATTCTGATGCTGAGTGGCAGGAAATTGGGGAACAGGGTAAAAAAGCTCTGTCTGAAACCGGAAAATTCTTTTCTGATGCCGGAAAAAAGATTTACGAAGAGGCTACAACTCCTGAATGCTACGGAAAATGGATTTGTAAAAATGGAAAATCCAGAACAACTGTTGAATGCAAACAGAACGGTTCTATGACAGTTACCCAGAAAAGCGGTGGAAAAAATGCAAAGTGGTCGGGAACTTTTACTGCAACTTCTCATACAATAACTTTTAAAATTACCAGTGTTGGTGGCCGGGCTGGAGAAAGTACAGGCACATGGATTTTGACCTACAATCTGCAGGAAGGTGGAAAGGCTATTAAAATTCAGAGTCTGAATCTTCCTAACGATGCTGACGGAACAAATTTTAAGCTTGGTGCACTTTTTATCAGGTAACTGATGAAAGCCGTATATTATAATTCCAGCGCTTTAGAGGCAGAAGCAAAAAAACGTTTTAATTTTCCTGATTTTATAATGATGGAAAATGCAGCAGCTGCCTTGGAAAAAAAAGTTTTTCAAGTGCTGGAAAATAAATATTCATCAGTTAGAAATCCCTTCCTGCTGATATTGTGTGGCAAGGGGAATAACGGCGCTGACGGGCTGGCGCTTGCCCGTCGTATTTACGGAAAAACTGGTTGTATTAATGGAAAACTAAACTGCAAAGTTCTCTTGTTTTCCAATAGCCGGGAAATGAGCACGGAAGAAGGAAAAAGACAGCTTTTGATGGCTGAGTCTCTTGGCCTTGAAATAATTCCTTTTTACGATTTTTACTCTCCTTCTGACACTTTTTCAGAAAGTTTTTCTTCTTTTTTAGAAAATCCCCCTCAGATCATTCTGGACTGCCTTTATGGAACAGGCTTTAAAGGTTCTCTTCCGGATGAAATAATTTCTTTTTTCTACCATATAAATAATCTTTCTGATGTGACTCGTATTGCCTGTGACATTCCAAGCGGAATAGACAGGGATGGAAAAATATCTTCAGAAATAAAAAGCCAGGGCGGTAAAGGGGAAAAAATTGCCTTTAAGGCAGATTACACCCTTACCATGGGAGTTTTAAAAACTTCTCTTTTTACGGATTCTGCCCTGGATTTTACGGGAAAAATTGAGACAGCTCCTCTGGGGCTTTCTTCAGACGTTTTTGAAAGCTGTGGTCCTGCTGATGCCTGGCTTTTTGAAAAAAGCGACCAGCTGCTGCCGGTAAGAGAGAAGGCTTCCAGCCACAAGGGAAATTACGGGCACACTGCTGTGATTCTGGGTCAGAAATGTGGTGCGGGAATTCTTTCTGCGGAAGCTTCCTTGAGGTTTGGCGCAGGGCTTTCTTCTTGCGTGTCTTTTGATTTTTGGCATGACTTTTCGGATAATAAAGAGGCAGCAGATTTATCTTCCGGGGCTGGGTCCGGAAACTTATCTGCTTCTTCACTTGAGGCTCCCGGCCATCGTTCGTCCAGCTCTTTTTCAACCAGTTCTTTTTCGTCTAGCCCGTCTTCATTCAGCCTTTGTTCCCGGCCGGAAAATTTTAAGATTTCTCCGGAAATCATGCTTTGTGATTCCCTGCCAGAAAGCGCAAACTGTCTTCTTTTGGGAAGCGGTTTTGGCCGCAATCAGGCTGCCCTTGATAAGGCAGTTGAAAAAATTATCCGTCCTTTTATAGAGAATTTTTCCCGGGAAAAAAGCCGGAATATGGGTGGCAGCGGAGAAAAAGGAGCAAAAGAAGCAAGGTGGGAAAAAGGGCCTTCTCTTGTTCTGGATGCAGATTTTTTCTATTACGAAAAAATTTCTTCGTTTTTATGTGAACTTGAAGATTATTGTAAAAAAAGTTTTTTGAGGGTAATTTTAACTCCTCATCCCAAAGAGCTTTATCAGCTTTTAAAAGCCCTGGTAAAGGCGGATTGGGGTAAGCCGGCGCTTAAAAAGGAGGAGGAAAACCTTCCTTCGTTTGAAGAATTTTTACAGAATCGTTTTTACTGGGTTAAAAAATTCAGCAGCTTTTTTCCTGATATTCTTTTGCTTTCAAAAAGCGCTGTGAACTATATTTCCCAGGGTGAAAAAACTTTTATTGTGAGCGACGGAAGTCCGGCACTTGCAAAAGCTGGTTCCGGAGATGTTCTTGCGGGACTTTGCGGGGCCCTTCTGGCACAAGGTTATGATAGTCTGACTGCAGCCTGCACGGCTTCTTCTGTCCACGCAAATGCCGCAAAAAAAGCGGAAAATAATTTTTCTCTTACACCCCTTTCATTAATCGGCCTGATTTAGAAGAAAGCCGAAAATCCCAAAGGCCTAAAATCACCCTTTTTTTTAAATGCGCTTTATTGTATAATGGTTTGATATTTTTTCTGGAGGCGGATTTTTCCGGTTTTCATTATGTGTGGAATTGTTGGCTATGTTGGCTCTGAGAATGCAGTAAATTATCTTATAAATGGACTTAAAAAGCTTGAATATCGAGGATACGATTCTTCTGGAATAGTTGTAGGAAAAATTATTGACGGAAAACCTACTTTTCTTCTTTATAAAAAGGCTGGAAAACTTTCTCAGCTTGTAGGTGTTCTTCCAAAGGATTTGAGCGGCGTGTGGGGAATTGGACATACCCGCTGGGCAACTCACGGAATGGTAACTGACCAGAATGCTCATCCTTTTATTTCTAACAACGGAAAAATCGCTGTAGTTCACAACGGAATTATCGAAAACTTTCAGACTCTCAGAAACAGCCTGGAAAAGGACGGAGTAAAATTCTCCAGCGAAACTGATTCTGAAACAATTCCAAATCTGGTTGAAAAGTGCTACAAGGGAAATTTGCTTGAAGCCGTTCAGGAAGCCCTTAAAAAGGTTGTGGGAACTTATGCTCTGGCAATTACCAGCACTGATGAGCCAAATAAAATCGTTGTTGCAAAACGGGGCGGCCCTCTTGTAATTGGAATTTCTGAAGGAACTTACTATATTGCCAGCGACGTTCTTGCAATTGCAGGAAATGCAAATCGTGTAATTTATCTTGAAGACGGAGATATTGTTGAGGTAACTCCAATTGGGCTGAAATTTGCAGAAGATGACGAATGGCAGGATCGTGTAAAAAAAGTTACAATTACTGCAGAAGAGACTGAAAAATGCGGTTATAAAACCTATATGGAAAAGGAAATCAATGAACAGCCGGAAAGTATCGAAAGGGCTTTTGCCGGACGAATTGATTATAATGCCGCAACTGCAAAACTCAGCGGTTTTGAAGATCCGATTTTTGCAAAAACTCAGAAAATTACAGCTATTAGCGCAGGAACTTCTTATTACGCAAGTGTGTTCGGCGGACTTCTGATTGAAAAATATGCCCGCATTCCATGTTTTTCAGAATTTTCAAGCGAATTCCGCTACAAGAATCCTATTGTAAATGCTGACGATGTTTTCCTTGCCGTAAGCCAGAGTGGTGAAACCGCAGATACTCTGGAAGCCATGAAAGAAATTCATGAAAAGAACGGAAAGGTTTTTGGAATCTGTAATGTTGTAAGTTCTACAATTGCCCGACTTACAGATGGCGGTGCCTTTATCCATGCCGGTCCGGAGATTGCCGTTGCTTCAACAAAGGCTTTTTCCAATACTCTGATAATCTATTATCTTCTTGCACTGAAATTTGCCCGCCAGCGCAATATGAGCCTTGAAGAAGGAATGAAATTTATATCAAATATTCAGGCTCAGCCAAGACTTGTAAAAAAAGCTCTGGAACAGAAGGATAAAATTAAGGCAATCGCAAAAAAATACTGTCACAGCGAAAATTTCCTCTTCCTGGGACGAGGACTTATGTATCCAATTGCCATGGAAGGTGCTCTAAAACTTAAGGAAATTACTTACATTCATGCTGAAGCTTTTGCGTCCGGTGAAATTAAGCACGGTCCTCTGGCTCTGGTGAACGAAAATACACCTAGCGTTTTCCTTGTAACTGACGATTTCCTGAGGGAAAAGGTTATTTCCAATATTAAGGAAATTAAGGCAAGAAAGGGACCTGTAATTGCAATCGGCGTGGAAGGGGATAAGGAACTTGAAGAACTATGCGAAGATTTCATTCCTGTTCCAAAGGTTGAAAATTCTGCTTTCTACGCTCTTCCGATGGTTGCAGTTTGCCAGCTTTTTGCATTGTATTGTGCAGAAGAACTTGGCCGTGATGTAGACCAGCCTAGAAATCTTGCAAAGAGCGTTACAACTGAGTAAAAAGGAAAATTTATGAAACTTTGGATAAAATACCTTATTGGTGCCTTTATTGGAATTTTATGTGCACTTATACTTCCTGTGCAGAATCCTAAACTTCAGGAAGCTATTGCATTTATAACTGAAATTACAATCCGCTTTGGACGCTATATGGTAATTCCTGTGCTTTTCTTTACAGCAGTTACCGCTTTTAACAGACTGAGGGACACAAAGCTTCTGGTAAAAACCGGAATCTGGACTTTCAGCGTAATAATTCTTTCTTCACTGCTTTTGACTCTTGTGGGCCTTCTTTCAATTCTGATTGTAAAACTTCCAAGAATTCCTATTACTGTTGAAACTGTAAACGAAAGCCTTTCTTTGAATGCAGGAAACCTTTTAAGAAGTATTTTTCCTTATTCAGCATTTGAAACTTTGAGCAACGGAACTTATCTTCTGGCAGCCCTCTTTTTTGCTCTTTTGATAGGAGCTGCATCTACTGCTGACCCTATTCTTTTTAAGCCGATTACAACTCTTTCTGATTCCCTTTCCAAACTGATGTACAATATAAGCGTAATTTTTACAGAATTTCTTTCTGTGGGAATGGTTGCAATTCTTACTTCCTGGACAATCGAGTTCAGGAGTATAATTTCAAGCGGAGTTTTTACACCTCTGATTATAATTCTTCTTGTGGATTTTATCGTTGTTGCCGGAATTATTTACCCTCTGATTATCCGTTACCTTTGTCACGATCCTCATCCATACAAAATTTTATATGCTTCAATTTGTTCTGTGATTACGGCATTTTTTAGCGGAGACAGCACTCTGGTTCTTCAGCTTAATATGCGCCACGGAAAAGAAAGTCTGGGTATCAGACGCCGAATAAACGGTGTGGCTCATCCACTTTTTACAATTTTTGCCCGTGGCGGTTCTGCCCTGGTTACAACGGTTAGTTTTATTGTAATATGGAGAAGTTATTCCAGCCTTACAATTCCATTTACCGATGTAATCTGGATTTTCTTTACATCTTTTGCTATTTCTTTCCTTTTGGGAAGCTATCCGTCAGGGGGAGCATTTATTTCCCTTACGATTTTGTGTTCCCTTTACAGCCGCGGATTTGAAACCGGTTATCTGCTTGTAAAACCGGCTGCTCCAATAATCTGCTCTTTTGCCGCTGCTTTTGATGTTCTTACAACAATGTTTGGAAGTTATATTGTTGCGGTAAAAACCAAACTTATTGAACATCACGGAATTAAGCACTTTATCTAAAAATGTCCTTTAGAACTAAAAAGTCCTGATTTTCAATTAAAATCATAAGAATGGAAATCAGGACGGAAAGTCTTTTTGCTAAAAAACTGGCCTTGAGGTTTTTTGCACCTCTGTGGCTTTTAATGACCTGCTTTTTCATGGCAGAGCAGGGATTTTTTTTTAGTTTTTTAACCTCAAATTTGAAGAAAGTATATCAAAAAATTAATTTGATTATTGACTAATTCTGGAGTATATTTGAATTTATGGTGAATATTATCGATGAAATTATAAAGGGCAGAAAAACCTTCTTTATAGCACCGGATCATTCTCTAATTCCTCAGTCATTTCTGGAGGATTATCTTACAATGGGTTACGAGTGTTATTTTATCGACAATGATATTTTCCTTCCAATGGAAACAAAGGTTGAACTGATACTTGATACATTTAAAGATTCTATTCTTTTCTTTAATATAGATTTTCCGATTCAGAACTTAAAGTGGATTTCCCTGATTCAGACTTTGAAACTCAAGCATGAAGATGCCCTTTTTGGTGTTCTTTACACAAAAAGGCAGACTCCTTCTGAAAAAGCGATGATTGAGCATGTTTATTTGTACACTCTTGGGCTTCAGTGCGGCTGTATTCAGCTGGAATACCAGAAAAAGAACAACTTTGGGATAATCGAAAAAACTCTTTTTGCAAATCAGGCAATGGGAAGGCGAAAAAATGTTCGCGCCGTATGTACTTCTAGTTGTAGTTTTCAGTTTACTACAGAAGAAGGCGAGATAATTTCCGGAAAACTGAATGATATAAGCATAAGCCATTTTTCATTTACTCTTCCTTATGGAACAATTGAAATTGCAGAATATGAAAAAATTTCTGATATTCAGTTTACAATCCATGGTCTGCATATCAGAAGTGATGCTGTAATGTATATGAAGCGTACTGTTGAAAACGGAGAACTATACGTTTTTGCATTTACTACAAAAACCGGAGCTGCCGGTCTGGATGCTCTGAACAAGCAGCTTTTGACTCCTAAGCTTTATGAAATTATGAGCCAGAACTGCAATGAGCTTTTGACAAAACTCTTTAGCGCCGCAAGCCACAAAAGGGGTAGCGCTATGGAAGATTTGCTTCCTATGTAATTTTTTTTCAAAATCAAAAAGCTAATCATAAATGCGCGGGCTGGGGATAAGAAAAAATCCGGCTTAGCGCTTATAATTTTTTTTCAAAAAATCCCAAACTTTATTTTATTTCTAGTTGCTATAGCCCTTGTTTTTCAGTTAAAATCCCATTTACTATGGAATTTACACAAGAAGCAGTTGACGCTTTAGTTGTCAACGAAGTTGAAATTATGAAAAAAATTGCCGGGGAATTGAATATTCAGACCCAGCAGGTTAGTGCAGTTATCAGTCTTTTTAATGAAGATTGTACTGTAGCTTTTATCAGCCGTTATCGAAAGGAAAAAACAGGAAACCTGGATGAAGTTCAGGTTTCTGCAATTGACCATTCGTTTAAATCATATAAAAACCTTGAAGAACGCCGTCTTGAAATTGTAAAGGGTGTTTTTGCTCAGGGAAAACTTACAGACAGCCTTTATGAAGCAATTATGTCGGCTTCTACCCTTACTGCCCTTGAAGATTTGTGGGCTCCATTTAAGAAAAAGAAAAAGACCCGTGGTATGCTTGCCCAGGAAAAGGGACTTGAGCCTTTGGCAGACGCAATGCTTGTAATGAGCGATGCAGAAATCGAAAAAGAGGCAGAAAAATATATCAAAACTGACAACGAAGATCCTGCTTTGAACGTAGAAACTGCTAATGACGCTCTTGAGGGAGCAAAAGATATTCTTGCTGAACGAGTAAGCCAGGATTCAAAGAACCGCGAATCAATTCACGATCTTTATATGGCTACTGGAAATATCGTAACAAAGGGTATTGTACCGGAAGGCCAGTCTGAGGAAGCTGCCGCAAAAACTTCAACTTACCAGATGTACTGGGATTACACAGAGCCACTGAATCAGATTAAACCTCACAGAATTCTTGCAATCAACCGTGCAGAGCGGGAAGGTGCTCTTTCAGTTACAATCGACATCGATGTAGATGCTGCTGTTCTCGATCTTCAGAAAAAGGCTGTAATCAACAATCATTATCACAAAGACGCTATTGAAGACGGTGTAGTTCGTCTTCTTTCACCTGCCGTAGTTCGCGAAATCCGCTCTAACGAAACGGACGAAGCTGACGATCACGGAATCGGTATTTTCAGTGAAAACCTGAAAAACCTTCTTATGACTCAGCCAATCAAGGGAAGCCGCGTTCTTGGAATTGACCCAGGTTACAGAAACGGAACTAAATGTGCCGCTTTGGATGAAACAGGAAAATATCTTGGATTCTTTAAAATCTTCCAGGAGCAGGATCCAACAGGCGCTTACAATGCAATCAACGACGCTATCGACAAGTACGATATTCAGGTTTTGGCTGTTGGAAACGGAACTGGTAGCCAGGAAGTTCAGGCAATCGTTTCAAAAGTAATCAGCGAAAACTACGCAGACAGCGATGTAAAATACACAGTTGTAGACGAATCTGGCGCTTCGGTTTACTCAGCAAGCCCGGTTGCAACAGAAGAATTTCCTGACCTTGACGTAATGGTTCGTGGTGCTATTTCTATGGGTCGCCGTCTGCAGGATCCTCTTGCAGAACTTGTAAAAATCGATCCAAAGGCAATTGGTGTTGGACTTTACCAGCACGACGTAAACCAGAAAAAACTTGCTGAACAGCTGGACGAAGTAGTAAGTTCGGTTGTAAACAATGTAGGTGTAAACCTGAACACAGCCAGCTACATGCTTTTGAGCTACGTTTCTGGTATCAACAAAACAACTGCAAAGAAAATCGTTGCATACCGTGATGCAAACGGAAAAATTTTAAGCCGCGAGGATTTGAAGAAAGTTCCTGGTCTTGGACCAAAAGCTTTTGAACAGTGCGCAGGTTTCTTGAAGATTCAGGAAAGTTCTGATCCTCTGGATAATACTTGGGTTCACCCTGAAAACTATGACGTTGCCCGAGAAGTTCTTCCTGCTGTAAAAGCCGGTGGAAAAATTGACAACGCCACACGAAAAGCTCTTTGTGAAAAATACAATATCGGTGAAACAACTTTGAACGATATTATTGACGAGCTGCAGAAGCCAAACCGCGACCCTCGTGACGGATATCCGGCACCAATCATGCAGAAGGGAGTTGTTCAGTTTGAAGACCTTAAAGAAGGCATGAAAGTAACTGGAAAAATCAAGAATGTTGTAGACTTCGGTGCATTCGTTGACATCGGACTCCACGAAACCGCTTTGATTCACGTTTCTGAGCTTAGCGACAGCTTTGTTTCTGACCCCATGGAAGTAGTAAAGGTTGGCGATATTCACGAGTTCACAATTATCGGTCTGGACAGGGACAGAAAACGAATCAGTTTAAGCCTTAAGAGTGACGCTGCAAGCCGAATTGGACAGAGCGCGGCTTCCCGTGCGGCAGGCCGTGCTTCTGATTCAAAAGAGGCCGGAACTCAGTCTGCAGGCGGAGCAAGAAAGGTTGTAATCGTAAAGAAGGGTTCTGCTAATGGAAATGGCGGTCGGGATGGCAACAAGCAGTTTGCTTCTGGAAATCGCGACCGCTCTGCAAACCGCGGAAACTACGGCAGCGACGACGGTATGAGTTATAACCCTTTTGCTGCGCTACTTAAAAAGTAGCTCCGCTCGGGGAACTTTAAGGAAACTATTAACTAGCGCGCTCACGCGCGCGATCGAATCCTTTTGCTGCGCTACTAAAGAAGTAGTAAAGGTAAAATAAACTTATCTGGCCGACGCTGGTCTTTGGAAGGGAAACTCTTTTTAAGACCGGCTTTGTGGGCTGGCGTGGAAGGGGGCGGGGCTCTGGCTTTTGCTTTTCCTGCCTCCTTCTGACTTTTGCTTATTTTATGGGCAAGGGGCCGCCCCGGGTTGCTTTTTTGCAGGCAGCCTTTAAGCATAAAGCTGGCAAAGGCCTGAGCCTTAAGCCGTGGGGAGCGCCAGCTTTAGCTGGAGCGAACCACCGACCGTCAGGGTAGCCCTGGAAGGCCAGTAGGTGGAGGCCTTGCCACCCTGTATTTAAAAATAAATGTGCTTCAAAGAAAAATGTCCCGGTGGAGTGGGCTTTCTAAATAAGGCCTAAAGTTTCCCAAAAAAACGATTAAATTATTTGTATTTATTTTTATACTGTGATACTATTTCCTTAAATAATTGTTATATTATGGATGAATTGCGCAGTTTTCTGCTTACTGTGACCTGCTTGTGCGCTAAAAGAGGCTTTCTAATTTTCGGAGGTCAAAATGAATAAATTTTTGAAAGCAGTTTTCATTGCAGGTGTTATTGTTTTTCTTGCAGCCTGTTCATGGGAAATTCCAAAATCAATTTCTGTAAAAACCAAAGCGGAATACAATTTTTCTCTGGGAAAAATTACTAAATCCCTTGATGACATTATGTCCACAAAAAAAATCTGTGACGAAATCAACAAGAACATGAATTCTTCTGATTCAGAAGGGGAAAGCGGAAGTTCCGGAAGCGAGTCTGGTGAAGAGGATTCTGTAAAGCTGAATCTTTACGAATACGACCCGGACGACGGAAAAAAGGAAAAGCAGTTTGTAGCTGATATTTCCGTAAAGAAAATTGAACTGGATATTGGCGAAATGCTTCCAGAAAACATGGATTTTGAATCTGCCCTGGGCGATAAGCTGGACTGCCCGGTTGATATTCCTGAGGTGGAAATTCCTGATTTGAACGAATATCTTCAGAAAAGCATGGAAATTGAACTCCCTGATTTTAGTTCTGAAATGCTGGAAAAAATTACCTTTGATGTTGAAGATTTTCAGATGCTGGATAACCCTAGCATCAACAACGAATCGACTGAAACTGTTATGCCTGATATTCCTATTGATGTTAAATCCGGAACAAGCGGAGAAGGAGCTGAAGAAAAAGAAAATAAAATCGGTACAATTGAATTTTCTGCAGGTTCCCTGGATTTGACCTTTACACCAAGAACAACTTCTCCTGAAGAAATGATTGTAAACCTTTCTGTAAGCATGAAATGTAATTTTGACGACGGTGCTACACAAGAGTATCAGCTGGTTACATCTTCCGGGGACCCTGTAAGAATTTCTAATACTGCCGGAGTTCCTACAGTGCTCAGTCTGCCTCTTGAAAATAAGTCTATTTCTACGAAGGTAAAACTTTCTTTTGCAGGTTCAAGTTTCCACTCTTCAACAGATGATGAACTCGCTAACGACTATTATTCATACGGAATTGATGTTTCCTTTAGCAGCGGCACAAATATTTCAAAAATCACCGGTGTAACAATGGATCTGGGTGAAAACGGAGAAATTGACATTCTTGACGACAGCGGAAATCCTTATGAAATCGATGCTGTAGACAATGATATGTTTATGGAATGCAAAATAGGAGAAGGTAGTCTCTTCATGACTTGTGACGAACCTGCTGGCTGGAGTGGTATTACTTTTACTCCTCAGCTTTCCATAAGCGGAGGAATTACTGCTGGTACGGGAGATTTCAGGGAAATTCCTGAGAGCAATACTGAGTTCTACAAAGCAAATGCCATTATGAACAAAGAGCTGGTGCTGAACGGAAAGTCTTACGAAAAGAATTCCATTTCTATCAGCGGAAAAATCCTTGTAAATATTGAAAATGCAACCTTTGTTTTTAATGACAATACAAGAAAAATTACAATTGATACTACCGGAAGGGTAGAAAATATCGATGAAGTTGCGGTGAACTTAAAGAGCGTGCTTACAAGCGAAAGCGGTGAAAGCCTTTTGACCTATGAAGTAAGCTATGATCTGGATGAGTCCGGTACAAAAATGTCGGATTATATTTCCTATATCGAACTTGAAGATTTTGGAATCAAACTTCCTTATTCCAATACTTTCCCTTCAAATGCCAGTCGTGACGAAAGTGGAAATGTAACAAAATCTACCATAAATAACATCGAACTGGGCTATTATTCTGCCTTCTTTGGTTTTGGTTCCAAGAGCGGCGATGTAATCACTTATGAAGATTCAAAAATCTACAGCTGGGGAGATCTTACCCAGGAAGAAAGAGCAGAAGACGGAAGTACACAGAATGTAAATTATGTGGATACTATTGAACTTGTAAAAGAGGGAAATACAAGAATCGAACCAGAGGTTAATCATATTGTTGATGTTTCCCTTAAAATGATTCTTCCAGGCCACGATGAAGTGGATGATGCTGCATTTATCAGCAAGTACGGTTCTAACCCTGATTTTGACTATTTTGCAGTTTTCAAGGAAATTGAACCAGGACAGAAATATTCTATTAAGATGGAAAAACCGCTGGCAGAAATGAACTGGACTTCTGCTGGAATCAAAAAATCTCTGATTGGTGATAACCTTTCTTCTTCTGTTGATACTGGAATTGATATGTCTTCCATGCTCAGTTCCTTTACTGACGAACTTGGTGATCAGAATTTTATCAATGAACTTAAAATCAAGAGCCTTCCAATTTACCTTTACTGCGTAATGCCGGATCTTCAAGCCCTGCAGTCTATGCTGCCTTTTGCAGGAACAATTACTGCTCAGACAATTGATAAAACAGATGCTGAACACCCGGTAGTAACTCATTCAGAAGTGATTCTTGGGGATGTTACAAGTGAGGATGATGGAACTGGAAATATGGTGGAAACAGTCAATCCTAAAGAACTTAGAACTGTCAGCGCAATTCCAGAACTTGACAGTCAGAAAAATCTTGAAGAGCTGAAGGTTACAAAAGAGATAAAGGCCAGCGCAAGTTCAGTTGATACAGATCTGGCAGGGCTTATAAACTCCAGGGCAAAGGGATCAATGAACATTGTCTATGACCTTACTCTTGGCGGTGATGAAGACTATTTTGTGGTAACTAAAGAGCAGTTCGATGAGCTTAAAAATAAGTCTCAAAGCGAAAACTCTACTACAAGCATCAGTATTCAGGCCCGCCTTGTGCTTCCTTTCCGCTTTGAAGTTGCTCCTGAAAGTGGTGACGAAGTTTTAATTGATATTATGGGCTTTATAAACAAGGATTCGGAAGATTCTGAATCTTCTGGCGGGGAAGGTGGAGAAGCTTCTTCTTCGGAAGAAACAAAAGACCTCTTTGGCCGTGATGAAGCTACTAATATGGATGATATGAAGATGATTTTGGATCTTCTTGATTCTGTTTCAGTAAAATATTCACTGAGCAACGAAGTTCTGAAGTATGATAGTGATTCTTTATCAATGAGTGTTGAAATGGATACAAAAGTTCCAGCTGTTGGAAAGAAAAAGCTGGAACTGGGTAAAAATAAGGAACTTCAGATTACTTCTGATGAATTCCAGGAAATAATGAAAACCTATCCTTTTAATCCGGGACTTACTGCTAAACTGCCTGCCGGTGAGGTTTATATGCCAAAATCTGCTAAAATTGCGGCAGAAGTCTTTGTTCAGATTAAGACCGACGGAGAAATCAATATCTTTGGCGGTGAAAATGCCTTGATAGGAGGTAACTAATCATGAAAAAAATTATACTGATTTCTACTTTAGCCTGCTTTGTTGCCTTCGGGGCCTTTGCAAAAAAGAATAAAAAAGCCGAAGCTTTTGCGGATTTGGAAAATTCTACTGCTGTTGAAAGTGAAAGTTCTTCTATAGATAATTCTTCCCCTCTGGATGAAGGAAGTATTTCTGACCTGGCTGCTTCTTCTGACTCTGCTTCAAATGCTTCAGACTCATTTGCAGAAGCTTCTTCGGATTACGATGTGTCTGCTCCTTTGAAGGATAGACCGGATGATCCTGGAATTGTACCGGATAGAAGTGCAGGAGATGCATCTGCCGCACTTTTAGACGATGATGATTCTTTTGAGGACGAATATTTTGATCCGGAAGATGAAGAAGAAGTTATTCTTGTTAAAGACCCTAAATTTGTAAGGGATCGAATTGATATGCCTCATAGAACTTTTGAAATGGGCATGAAATTCAATCTGGGTGTGAATAACAGCTATCTGAATGCTTCTGACATGATGGTAGAAAATCTCGTAGTCGATGTAAATAAAATTGCGGATGACATGCCGGATAACGGTCTTATGTTCAATCTGCTTTTTGGTTACAATGCCTTTTCAAATTTGAATCTTAAGAACGGTGTTCATGTTGGCTTTAATGCCGGTCTTGATATGAACGGAAATTTTGGTCTTGGAAAAGAAATTTTTGAATTCCTTGCAAATGGTAACGGACTTGGCCAGTCAATTAAGGTGACAGGAGATGCCTACGCAGATGCCTTTGTTCATACAGATGTAACTGTTGGTCTTACAATTTTGAACGGTTATCATCTTGAAATTACTCCTTCACTTTTTAGACCTGTTGCCCATGTTGTAACAGAAAAGGCAGTGGGAGACTTAAAGAATTCCTCAGATGGTAAAGTTTATCTTGATGCAAAAGCAAAGTTGAATATTTACACCTTTCTTGATGTAAATGAAGCCAAGGAAAATTTTACTCCGGATTTGATCTTAAATCAGATTAAAAACGGCTGGGGCTTTGATATTGCAAGCAGCCTTGATAAGCAGATTATGAAAAGCCTCTGTCTTCAGGCTTATTCCAGAATTCCAATTGTTCCTGGCCGCCTGAATTATAAAACAGAGCTTTTGGCAAGTGCAGATGGTCATTTTGACGGTTTGAATACCCTTTTAGGTGATGAAGCTGATGACGATGGTGACTTTGGTGAAAAACTGAACAAACAGTTCAAAGAAAATTTTTCTTTTGATTCGAGTACTTCTAACAGTTCTGTAGATTATTCTCTGCACAGGCCTTTCCGACTGGGAGCTCAGGTTGCCTGGGAACCTTTTGGTACCTGGTTTACTGTTGGCGGACTTCTTGGATTTGGATTTAAGGATCCCTTCAGCTCTAATTCAAAGGGATATATGGAATATCAGATTTCTTCAAAAATCGGACTACCAGTTCCTGTTATAGGACAGATTCTTTCCTTAAAACTTTCTTCCGGCTATCTTTCCGAAAGCTTTATTCATGAAGCGGTATTCGGGGTGAACTTTAGAGCCCTGGAATTTAATGCAGGAGTTTCTGTTCAGAGTTCAAGTTTTGCTTCCAGCTTTAAAGGAAGTGGACTTGGTGCCTTTATTTATCTGGCATACGGCTGGTAAAGAAGAGTTAGATCGGAAAAGCAAGAAAGAAAAACAGGTCAAATGAGCTATACATAGAGTTAGTTTGACCTAACTACTCACATTCGCTAGAATTGAAGTAATACCCATTTTAAGAGGACTTAAGATGTTTAAAATTATTGAAAAACGCAAGCTTTGTGGAGCTTCTGCAACCTGGTATATGAAGGTTATGGCTCCAGAAATTGCTCGCAACCGCAAAGCCGGACAGTTTATCATCCTTCAGGTGGATGCTGAATTTGGAGAAAGAATTCCACTTACAATCGCAGATGCAAATGCAGAGGAAGGCTGGATTGCCCTTGCTTTCCAGGCTGTTGGCGCTACAACTATGAAACTGGCAGAATTGAAAGAGGGTGACGAATTAGCTGCTCTTCTTGGACCACTGGGAAATCCAAGTGTAATTGAAAAGAAAGACGGACCTGTTGTAGTTGTTGGCGGTGGATTCGGTGTTGCACCTTGTTATCCAATCGTTCAGGCTCATAAGGCAATCGGAAATAAAGTTATCGTTGTAATCGCAGCCAGAACAAAGGATCTGCTTATTTATGTAGACGAAATGAAGGCAATTGCTGACGAAGTTATCATCATGACAGACGATGGTTCTGCCGGACGCCAGGGTGTTTCTACAGTTCCTCTTAAGGAAATGTGTGAAAGTCAGTGCCCACCTGCAGAAGTAATCGCAATTGGCCCTCCAATCATGATGAAATTCTGTGCACTTACTACAAAGCCTTACAATGTTCCAACAACTGTTTCTTTGAACACAATCATGATCGACGGAACAGGTATGTGTGGTGGCTGTCGTGTAACTGTTGGCGGCGAAATGAAGTTCGTTTGTGTAGACGGTCCTGAATTTGATGCTCATCAGGTTGACTGGGATAACATGATGATGCGAATGAAGAGCTTTAAGCCTGTAGAAGAAGCTCACAAATGCCGCATGCAGGCCGCAGCCGACAAGTTGGCAAAATAAATCTGGTGATTGAGTAGACTGAAAGTCGTATCGAAATCACCTGATGAAAAGTATGCTGGTTTCGATACGGGCAAGCCCTACTCAACCAGCGAAAGGAATTACAAATGGCACACAAGACTATAGAAGAATTAGATAAAATCGCAAAGGACGAACTTGCTAAAATTGACGGCAAGGAACTTGCAAATAAAGACCGTATGGCTATTCCTCAGCAGGAAATGCCAAGCCGTGAGCCAAAAGCCCGCGCCCGCCAGATGGCAGAAGTTGCTTTAGGTTACACAGAGGCTCAGGCAGTTGTTGAAGCAAATCGTTGTCTTCAGTGTAAAAATATGCCTTGTATCAGTGGCTGTCCTGTAGGAGTAAAAATTCCTCAGTTCATCGCAAAAGTTGCAGCCAGAGATTTTAAGGGCGCTGTAGATACAATCAAGGAAACTTCCCTTCTTCCTGCAATTTGTGGACGCGTTTGTCCTCAGGAAAAACAGTGTCAGGGCGTTTGTACAGTTGGAAAAGTTTACAAATCTGCTGAAAAAGCAGTTTCCATCGGTCGTCTTGAACGCTTTGTTGCTGACTGGGAAAGAGAAAACAACAAGGTTACAATGCCAACAATTGCTGCTAAAACAGGAAAGAAAGTTGCAATCATCGGTGCAGGTCCTGCAGGTCTTACTGTTGCAGCTGACTGTGCCCGCGCCGGCCACCAAGTAACTGTATTTGAAGCTTTCCACAAAGCCGGTGGCGTTATGATGTACGGAATCCCTGAATTCCGTCTTCCAAAGGCAATTGTTCAGAATGAAATCGACAACCTTAAGAAAATGGGCGTTAAGTTTGAAATGAACTTCCTTGTTGGCCGAACAGATACTCTGGACCAGCTTCTTGAAGAAAAGGGCTTTGACGCTGCATTCGTTGGAACAGGTGCCGGACTTCCTAAGTTTATGCGCATTCCTGGAGAAAACCTTATCGGTGTATTCTCTGCTAACGAATATCTTACCCGTGCAAACCTTATGAAGGGTTACGATAAAGAACACGCTGCAACTCCAATCTACGAAGCAAAGCACGTTGTAGTTTGTGGCGCCGGAAACGTTGCTATGGACGCTGCCCGCATGGCTTACCGTCTTGGCGCAGAACAGGTTGATATCGTTTACCGCCGAACAAGAAACGAAATGCCAGCTCGTCTTGAAGAAATTGCTCACGCTGAGGAAGAAGGAGTAAACTTCCGCTTCCTTGAAAATCCTGTTGAAGTTCTTGGAACTGAAGACGGCAAGGTGCGCGGTGTAAAAGTTCTTTCTTATGAACTTGGTGAACCAGATGCTTCTGGCCGCCGCTCACCTGTTGCAATTCCTGGCAGCGAGCACGAAATCGAATGCGATGCAATGATCGTAGCTCTTGGAAACGGTTCTAACCCACTTCTTGTTAAGACTACACCAGGTTTGAATCAGGATGCAAAAGGCCACATTATTGTTGATGAAAGCCAGGCTACAAGCAAGACAAAAGTCTGGGCCGGTGGAGACATCGTTCTTGGTGCCGCAACAGTAATCCTAGCGATGGGCGAAGGAAGAAAAGCTGCTGCCGCAATCAACGAATATCTTGCAAAATAATTTTTGCGGTGAATGGGTGTACTTTGAGCGAGCCCTTGTCAGCCTTTAGAGGTTCCTGAACTTGTTGAGGGAACTGACAAAATCACTATAACAATGAACTCCCGTGGAATGAAGTGCACTTCAGAAGCGGGAGCTTTTTTTATTTGAAAAAAATCTTTGCGCGCGGGCGTGGAAGGGTGCCTTAAACTTTGCTTTATGAAAAGTTTAAGGCAGTGCGAAGCACCGACCGTGAGGGTAGCCCTGGAAGGCCCGTAGGAAGAAAAGTTCGCGCCCAAAAAAATCTAAAAATCATCTGAAAAATGCCGATAAGTGAAATATGGCAAAGAAAGCAAGTAAAAATAATAAAAAAAAGAGTAATTACCTTTTAATCATTTTCTGGTTTTTGATTTTTGTGCTTTTGCTGGTGGTCTTTTTTGCAAAGCGCAATCAGATAAAGCAGAACCTGGAAGATACGGATTTTTTTGGACGGGTTTTTGGAAAAACTCCTGAATTTATTGCTAAAAATGAAGACAATAAAGCTGGTGAAGAATTAAATTTGCTGGGAGCAAAAGAGCCTTCTGGCGGAAAGTATTCCGAAGTAACTGGAACTGAAGCAAATAAAGTTCCTGAATCGGAGATGCAGAAAAGCCAGAATGTAGAAATTATTGAAGAAAAAAAGCCGGAAGCTGAAAATTCTCCAAAAAAAGAGGAAAATCCTGTAAAAAATCAGTCTGCAGGGGAAGTTAAGCCAAAGGTTGAAGAAAAATCTTCTGTTCAGGTTCCTAAAAAAACTGAAATTACCCTTTATTTTGTTTCCATTGATTCTGATGGAAGCATCAGTAGAAAGAGTACAAAGCGAACTCTGGAAAAATCTGACAGTCCTCTAACTGATTCTATAAATGCCCTGCTGAAAGGGCCTTCTGTGGATGAAAGAGGCAAGGATTTTGTAAGTCTGATTCCAGCGGGAACCCGTCTTTTGGGTGCCAGCGTAAAAAATGGAACGGCCACCCTGAATTTCAGTGAAAATTTTGAGTTTAATACTTTTGGAGTTGAAGGTTACATCGGTCAGCTGATGCAGATTGTCTATACTGCAACGGAATTTCAGACTGTAAGAAGCGTTCAGTTCCTGATTGAAGGAGAAAAGAAAGATTATCTTGGAAGCGAAGGACAGTGGATTGGAACACCGCTGGCAAGAAGTTCCTTTTAATATAAGCTTTTAACTTTTCGGCAAAAGTAAAATGACGGAAATCAAGCAAAAAGAATGAAAAAATGCCTTCAGGCGTCGCCATACCATTAAAAAGAATTAAAAAAACATAAAAAATGGCTGCCCTGTAATTGAAGCGCCGTGTGCTTCTCAATTATGGTGGCAGCCTTTTTATTTATTCAGCCTTATAGCTTTTTAGTATTGAGTCAAAGTACTTCTGGTTTTTCTGATAAATATTCTGGAAAACAGTGAATGTAAAAAATGCGTAGCCGCCATTTTTGGCTGTGATGATTTTTACGCTTTTTGTAAGGTTCTGACTTTCTTTTTGCCAGATATTTGCAGAAATTTTGAAGGAATCTGCAGCTTTTAAGCCGCCATTTAACAGAAGATTGTAATTTTGTATTTCCACTTTTCTCCAGTCTGTGTAGGAGGAGCTTGAAGAGAAGGTAAGCTGGCGTAAGATAAAGGCAATGGCTTTTTCTTCTGAAAAATCCCCCTTCTGGGCTACATTAGACTTTGAAATTAAGCCTGCGGAAATTAAGGCTGCATCACCTAAAAGCCAGAGGTTTTCCATGGACTGGGACCAGTTTGAGTCTAAAGCGATTGTCTGACCATCCTGGGAAGTAAAAGTAAGACTTTCTGCTTTTTTGGACAATTTAAAGCCGTGTTTTTTTGAAGGGAATTTTTCAGGGAAACCTGTGAAGCTGTCAAATGAGCTGTCCTGGCTGTCCTGAATGCGGCCACAGGTAAGAATGCCAAGTTCTGTTTTTCCTTCTGGTCCCTGTATGCTTTTTACATTGAAAAGGGGAACAAGAAAATCGTAGATAATATTTACATCTCCACCAAACTGAGGAAAATTATCACGGACGCATTTGCCAGAGTTAAGAAAATCTTCTGTGGTCGCCTGAGTAGTCAGCTTTGAAGCCACTTTTGAATCCCCACTTGAAGCCATCTCAGAAGAGCCGCTTTCAGTTTGAGCAAAAATATCTCCTGCCTTTATTCGGCGGGCATTCAGCTCGTAAATCATGTCGTGAAGGTAATTTACGATTTCTGTGTCTTCCTGGCTTGCTCCCGCCATAACCCTTTCGCCGGTGAGTTCAATATGGTCACTTTCCGGGTTAAGGGAAAAATAGATTTTAATATCTTTTTCAGGGAGTTTTGCCTTTGCATTCTGAGGAGCGTAGTAGCGGGCCTGGTAGGTGGACTGGTCAAAAGTTAAAAATCCTACATAGGATTCCCTCTGGAAGGTAAAGTCCTGGTACCATACATAGGAACCGGGAGTGTCCTGAATAAAAGGCGTAAAACCTGGAAGGGAAAAAGCTGTAAAGGATAAAGTAAGAAGGGAAAGAATAGTTAATAGTCTTTTCATTTGAATTACCTCTTAAAGAAAGGGGGCGTTGCGGGGGAATGAAATATTCCCCCGCTAGAGGGGGTAGCGGACAAGCCGGGAAAGGGGAAGAAAAGCGGGAGCTTTTCTGGAACTTTTTCGACTTGGGAGCGAGGGGCAGGTGCCCCTCCTGTATGCTGTTTTTTGCTACCTTTGTGTTTCTGTATTTTCTAGCTGTTCAACTGGGAAAGTTCTTCCTGAACGGTTTTGATAATCAGGGAAGCGGCTTCTTCTGCAGGAACAAGCTTGCTTTCTTTTTCTTTGCGAAGCTTGATTTCTACATTTGGAAGATTTTTTTCGCCGATTACAACGCGAACAGGGAAACCAATCAGGTCGGCATCCTTGAATTTAACGCCAGGGCGCTCGTTTCTGTCGTCCAGAAGAACTTCGATTCCGGCATTTTCAAGGGCCTGGTAGATTTTGTCTGCTGTTTCTTTCATTGCCCCGTCGTATTTTACTGGCACTAGGGCAACCTGGAAAGGAGCTACTGTCATTGGCCAGATGATTCCGTCGTCGTCGTGATGAGCCTCGATAATACTTGCCAGAGTTCGGTCAACACCGATTCCATAGCAGCCCATAACAGGAGTTACAGGTTTTGCGTTCTGGTCAAGGTAGGTAACGTTCATGGATTTGGTGTATTTTGTTCCCAGCTTGAAGATGTGTCCAAGTTCGTTTCCTTTTTTCATGTAGAAAGTTCCGCCGCAGTCAGGGCACTTGTCCCCAGGAACTACTGTTCGAACATCAGCTGTCATAAAGGCGGTGAAATCCCGTCCTGGTTCTACGTGCTTTAAGTGGAAACCTTCTTTTCCGGCTCCTGCAAAACAGTCGTGCATTTCAACAGTGCTTTCGTCAGCGATAACAGGGAGCTTTAAGCCAACTGGTCCTACAAAACCGTGAGGAGCGCCGGACAGGCGGACAACATCTTCTGCTTCTGCCAGTTCTGCGCCGCTTGCCTTGAGGACGGCGGCAAGTTTTGTTTCGTTTACATCCAGGTCGCCGCGGATAAGTACGCAGACAAAGCTTTCCGGGTAGAATTCTCCGGAGCCGTCAGTTTCTTTTTTGAAGGCTTCTGCGCCCGGTGCTTTTGAAAGGTCAAGAGATGAGTTGTAAACCTTGTAGATGAGGGCTTTTAGGAAGCGGCTTGATTTTTCGCCGAAGAATTTTTCCATGTCTTCGATGGAGAAAACGTTTGGTGTGGCAACTTCTTCAATCGGGCTGTCTGTTTTTACCTGAGGTTTTCCATTGGAATCCAGAGGAGTTTCCTTTGCGCAGGCAGCTTTCTCTACGTTTGCGGCGTAAGAGCAGTTAGGGCAGAGGATGAGGGTATCGTCACCAACTTCGCTTTCTATCATGAATTCTTCTGAGCCTGAACCACCCATGGCACCTGTATCTGCTTTTACTGAAATTGTTTTTAATCCCAGACGCTTAAAAATGCGGCGGTAAGCGGCGGCTGCGTTTTCGTAAGAATTATCCAGGTCGGTCTGGTCTTTGTCGAAAGAGTAGGCGTCCATCATTGTAAACTCACGGCCTCTCATTACGCCGTAGCGCGGGCGGATTTCGTCACGGTATTTTGTGTTTATCTGGTAAAGGGTGAATGGAAGCTGCTTGTATGAAGAAAGTCCTTCGCGAACAAGTGCGGTGAAGGCTTCTTCGGCTGTTGGGCTTACTACCATGTCCTGTCCGCCACGGTTCTGAGCTTTGAGCATTTCGTCGCCCATTTTTTCCCAGCGGCCTGATTCTTTCCAGAGATCTCCCGGCTGAATTACTGTTGGTTTCATTTCGAGCATTCCCGCTCTGTCTAATTCCTGTCTGATGATTGCCTGTAATTTTGTAAATGAACGGAAACCTAAAGGCATATATGAATAAAGTCCGTTTCCCAGTTTTCTGAGCATTCCGCTCCTCATCATAAGCTGATGGCTTGAAATTACGGCGTCGTTTGGAGCGTCGCGTAAAGTTGAAATAATAAATTTTGATGCTTTCATAATGCACTATTTTATAGAGAAGAAGTGCGAATTTCAAGACAGGGGACTTAGTGGAGGGTAGAAGTCAGCGTGTGGGAGTGTGGGCCACCGGTGGAAGAGGTGGCAGGGTAAATGGGAAATGAATCCTGATTCCTGCTGTTATGATATAGGGCCGGCACGGGCTTTGCTTGCGCGCGCCCTATTCCACCCACAGGCTGCTCCGGGCTTTCCCTCACGGCCGGTGTTTTTTGGATCGTGGTACGCAGACCTTAACAGTTTTTTTACACAGTTTATTTATATTGCTTTTGCCCTGCTGGTCCTACTAGTATGAAAGTCAAAAAAAGTGTAAATTATATATTATGGATACAAAGAACGTAGTGCAGAATTTTATTAAAAAAACAGGCTTTTCTTCAAAAATTTTATTTGATGAAGAAATTGCACCAAGAACTACGTTTAAAATCGGCGGAAAGGCTGCTGTTTTTGTTGAACCGGAAGACACTTTTCAGCTTCAGGATATAATTGCCCTCTCAAAAAAATACAAAATCCCTGTAATTCTCCTTGGCGGTGCCAGCAACGTTGTTTTTAAGGACGAATATTTTGACGGAATTGTTTTAAGTACTCAGGGAATGAAGGGTATTTACACAGATGAGCTGGAAGGCGGTGAAAGCGTCTATGTCTGCGCTTCTGCCGGCGAAAGCATGGAAAATCTTGTTAATTTTTGCAGCCAGAAGGGCTTGCGGGGTTTAGAGCGTTTTGCAGGCCTCCCTGGAAGTGTGGGCGGAGCAGTTTACATGAATGCCCGCTGTTTTGAAACTTCAATCAGTAACCTTCTTGTCAGCGCATATGTTTTTGATACGGAAACTTTTGATTGCGAAGAAGTTCCCTTTAGGGCTGAAGAATGGGATTACAAGCTTTCCCCTTTTCAGCATAAAAACAAAATTATTCTTCAGGCTGTTTTTTCATTAAAAAAATGTCCGGAATCGGAAATAAATACCCTTAAGGATGAAAATTTTTTTTATATTCAGGAAAGAAAAAAACGGGGGCATTTTGATTTTCCAAGTGCCGGAAGTGTTTTTAAGAATAACAGAGCTTTCGGTTTTCCAAGTGGAAAAATCGTTGATGACTGTGGATTGAGGGGTTACAGAATCGGAAACGCTCAGGTTGCTCCTTTTCATGGAAATTTTATCATAAATTTAGGTGGCGCAACGCAAAAAGATGTAAAAAATCTTGTGGAATATGTCGTTAATACTGTTAGAGATAAAAAAGGTTTTGTTTTAGAACCTGAGATTATTTTCTATTAATACCTGACAGGCGGGATAAAAATGCCATTCCTGCCTGCTTATAACAGAATCGAGAGGTGTTTGAAGTGTTGCAGTTGTCATTCGTAAATATCAAGGCTGGAAATTATCTTCTGGTTGAAGGTCGGGAAAATTGTGACCGTTTTTATATTATTCAGTCTGGAAATGTAAGATGCTTCAAATCTAATAGTCCGGAGACTAGCGGCAGAAAACTCGGTCCTGGAGATTTTGTTGGCGTTATTTCCTGTATGTCTGGTCATGCCCAGATTGAAAACGTTGAAGCGCTGACAGATGTAAAATGTATCTCTGTTTTGAAGGATCAGTATTCTGATTTGATTGCAGCCAATACACCAATCGCTTTAAAAATCATCAGAACTTTTGCTACACGAATGCGCATGATGAATGAAGAACTGATGAAATATTCTTTAAGGACTGTTTCTCAGGACACTCCGGAGCACATTTACGATGTTGCCTGCTGTTATGATAAAAAAGAGGAAGTTTCAATTGCCTCTTACGCATATTACCGCTATGTAAAGGAATGCCCTAATGGTCTTCACCGCAACGAGGCTTTAAAGAAGTTTTCTGCCTATCGAACTATAAGCAAGGCTGTTTTTCTGGAACCAACTCCTGATTTGACCCGAATTTATCCAAAGGGCACAATGATTATGTCTGAAAGTCAGAGTGGTGCCGAAATGTTCGTAATTCAGGAAGGACAGGTTGCAATTTCCAAAGTTGTGGACGGAGAAGAAGTTGTTCTTGCCGTTCTTCACAAGGGTGATATGTTTGGTGAAATGGCTCTTCTGGAAAATAAACCTCGTTCAGCCAGTGCAATTGCAAATGAAGTCTGCCGCCTGATGGTTGTAAACAGACAGAACTTTGATCAGATGGTAACAAGTCAGCCACAGCTGATTTCCCGTCTTACCGTAACTTTGTCTGAGCGTCTCTGGTCAATGTACCGTCAGCTGGACAATGCTCTTCTTCACAAGCCTCTTTACAAGGCAATCGATATGCTGGCCCTTCAGCTTGAAAAAGCCAGAGTTACAAGCGGTCAGTATCAGACAGAACTAACAATTCATGACCTGCTCAATATGTGCGCTGTTCCAGACGGACAGAAATCAGAAGTAATCAGTCAGATTCAGACAGAAATTAAGCTGAAGCAGGTGGAGGGAAAAATTTTTATTCCTCATAGCGAAGAAATCATTAACCTTGCAATCTTTTACAGAAAGAAGAATGCAAAGGAAATGCGCAGCTAAAAGCTATGATTTAAAAGGTGATTTTAGGTGTTGACGTTATCTTTTGTAGAGTTTAAGAAAGGCTCTTATGTTCTTGTTGACGGAGTTGATACAAACGACAGATTTTTTATTGTAAAAACTGGAAAAGTAGCCTGCTCAAATTCTATGGATCCTGGAAGGAATTCAAATAAAATTCTCAAACCCGGCGATTTTGTGGGGGTAATTCCCTGCATGTCTGGTCACAGTCAGATTGAAAATGCTATCGCAATGGAAGATTGTACCATGATTTCTGTTGCCCGCGACCAGTATCCGGATTTAATTAAGCAGAATGTCCCTGTGGCTATGAAAATTATCCGCACATTTTCCAACCGAATGCGGGAAATGAACGAACAGCTCACTCAACTTACATTGAGGGACACTTCGGCAACTTCAAAAGAACAGATTTACAATGTTGCTCTCTACTATGATAACGCAGGTTTTAGAGATATTGCCAGCTATGCCTACTACCGCTATCTGAAAGAATATCCTGTTGGAAAAAATATTCCTATGGCGCAAAAGCGCTTTGTTTCCCTTAAATCTGCTTCAAAAGCAGTGTATTACGAGCCTTCTCATGAAATGGTCAGAAATTATCCTGCCGGAACAATGATTATGGCGGAAACTCAGTCCGCCCAGGAAATGTACGTTATTCAGGAAGGTTCCGTTAAAATCACAAAAGTTGTAAACGGAAATGAAGTAATTCTTTCAGTTCTTTATCGCGGTGATATGTTTGGTGAAATGGCTCTGCTTGAAAACAAGGGGCGTTCAGCCAATGCAATTGCACATGAATCCTGCCGCCTTATGGTCATCAACCGGGAAAACTTTGACCACATGGTAGGAACTCAGCCTCAACTGATTGCCCGCCTTACTACAATGCTTGCAGAGCGCCTCTGGTCTATGTACCGCCAGCTTTACAACACCTGCCTTAAAGATTATCTTCATAGGGCAATCGATATGCTGGCCCTTCAGCTGGAAAAAGAAAGACGCTTTAGAGGTTCTTTTCAGACTTCTATAACACCTCAGGAACTTTTAACCATGTGCGCAATTCCAAAGCAGGATCAGGTGCAGGGATTAATAAAACTTGAAGGTGAAAAATCAATTAAGCTGATAGACGGAAAGATTTTTGTTCCGGACTGTCAGGAAATAATCAGACTTTCAGCTCTTTTTAAGAAGATTGAATCTGGAGAAAAATAAGGGCTGTAAAGTGCGCTGCCTGATTTTTGGCATGCGTTTTTAAGAGTTTTACTCTTTACGAGATTTGCTATGGATTTTTTTAGACGGCTTTTATTTTTAATTTCAATTTCTGCTCTTTTTTCTTTTTCCGCCTTTTCAAAAGAGAAAAAAATTCCTCACGGCTACGGCGGTGTGGAACTGGGAATGACTCTTGAAGAAACAAAAAAGGCCCTTCGTTCAAACACAGATTTTGGTTACCATGGAGACAGGGATGTAAGCCTTCTTCCAGGAGAAAATCGTGTGCTTATTGAAACTGATGCTCTGGGAGGCCACGAGTTTTCTTTTCTGGACCGCTGCTGGTTTCAATTTTTTAATGACAAGCTTTATATCATTACAATAAATCTCAATCGGGAGAGAATGGACCATTTCAGTATTTTTGATACTCTCTGCAAAAAATATGGAAATCCGGTTTCCGTTTCCCCGGAAAAATCTCTTTGGGAAGATGAAAATTTTTCCATGAGCCTTGAAAAACCCCTCACATTAAAATATGTGGATAAAAAAACTTTTGAGTCTCTTATGAACAAGAAAAAGGTTGGTCCAAGTGGACGGGAAATCACCCGTGAAATGTTTCTGGAGGGTCTTTAATCTATGTTACTTTTGTCAAAAAAAATGCAGACTGACAGAATGAATACAAGCTGCAGAATAAATACCAGTAGCAAAATGGATACCAAAAATGGAAAGGCTGAAAATCCAAATCTGGTAAAAGCACTTGCGGGAAATGCCGGCAGAAAGGCTTTTCTTTTCCTTTTCATTCTCTCTTTTTCTTTTCTTCCTTTTTTTGCTTCCTGTTCTTCTCTTGAAAAAAGAACTCTTACAATAAAAAAAGCAGACAGTCAGGAAGTATATGTCAAAGCAGAAATTGCCCGTACTCCGGAAGAACTTCAGAAAGGATATATGTTCAGAAAACATATTCCGGAAGGAACTGGCATGCTCTTTATTTTTGAAAATGACCAGATTCTGAATTTCTGGATGAAAAATACTCCCACACCCCTTTCTATTGCCTATATCACAAAGGAAGGAAAAATTCGGGATATTTTTGATATGACACCTTACAGCCTTGCCAATATCACAAGCACGGGATATGTACGATACGCCCTGGAAGTTCCACAGGGCTGGTTTTCAAAGCAGGGTATCAAAAAAGGTGATAGTCTGGTAGTTGATTTTTAAGAGGCTCTCTGTTTTAAGAAAGTCCGCTTTTTACAGTCCCTGCTCAAGCTTTGCCAGTTCGCTTAAGGCAATTTTGTCGTTTGGAAGATAAACCAGAACTGCTGAAAAATACTTCTGTGCTTCGCTTCTGTTTCCTTCTCTTAATGACAAATATCCCAGATTAGAGATGATTTTTGTGTCTTCTGGAGAAATGGAAAGGGCTTTTAAAAGACTTTTTTTTGCTTCAGAAAGCTTTTTTTCTTCCATCTGGCAGATTGCAAGTTCATTGTAGCAGTCAGAGTTGTTTTCACCGCCGCAGGTTAATGCCTGCATAAATGCCTGTTCAGCCTGTTCCCATTTTTCAAGGCGCCTCATTCCCCAGCCCAGCATGAACCATGCGTTCCATACCTTAGGATTTTTTGAAAGGAATTCCCTTATTTCTTCAAGTCCCTTTTCTTCTTGTCCGGAGGAGATTAGTTTATAGGCATTTTTGAATCTTTCGTCATCCATATTGTCGTTAGAAATATTGTTGATGATTTCCTGAGCCCGCTCTTTTTTGTAGATCCCGTTTTCTCCCAGATCTTCATCGCTTGTGTCGCAGGTAAGGGCAAGATAGGTTTCAAAACAGTCTTTTGCGTCAAAAAAATTGTGCTGTTTCAGATAAAAGAAGCCTGCATTAAAAAATGCGTCAGGAATGGCAGGTTCTGCTTCCATTGCTTCCCTGTAATATTCCTGAGCGTCGCTGTCATAGGCATCTGCATCCTCGTAAAGACCGCTCTGGCGGTAACTTTCGGCCCTCTGGTCAAGGAAAACTGCTGTGTTCAGTTTGGTTCCTGCATTTTCCGGGTCGATTCCGCGGAGGGTCAAAAAGAGTTCTTCTGCCATATCCCAGTCTTCGTTTTTTGCTTTTATAACGGCAGCTTCAGTCAGTTCCTTTTCAATGTCAGGGCGAGCCTGTTTCAAAATTGAACGGTAATAGTCCAAATGCTGGTTGTTTCTGTCGTAAGCCAGAACTGTAAGAATTCCTGCAAGAACCTGTTCGCCGGAAAGTTCTTCCATGTTAAAGCTTCCCGGAGCATCAGGAGCGGAATCTTTTTTTTGAACTGGAAGGGGAATGCTCTTATCCAGCTGAAGGGCTTTTTCTGAAAGGGAAAAATTTTCAGGAAGATTTACAAAATATACTGATTCAAGAGGGTTTTTAGGATTCATACTGTTTTCCTGTTATATGAGTTTGATTTATTTTTGCTATGAAAATGAAAGCTTATTTCAGTGAACCGGCAGGAATGCCCTGAGGTGCAAGACCTGCATTGTTAGCGGCATTTGCAGCACCAGCTGAGGCAGTGGAAAGAACTTTTTCAGCATTTGCCGGATTTTTTGCTGTCTGTGCATTGGCGTCTGAGGCTGTATTTGCACTTGAACCTGCTCCTGCCTGAGGAGCTACGATTTGTCCGTCTTTAGAAACATTTGCCTGAATTACGCCGTTTTTAGCATCTTCTTTGGCCTTTTCTTCCTGAGCTTTTTTAGCCTGAATAACAATCTGTGTTGGATCATTAGCCTGATCGTCCTGGAATTTTCCAGAAGCGCTAAGCAGCATTTTTTTGTTAGAAGAAAAATATTCGTTAATTCTTACTTTGTAAGAAAGAGGAACAAGGTTTTCATCAAATTTGATTCCGGCGGTAACTAAATCCCTTCTGCCCTCAACTGGGTCAGCCTGCATGATAGTTCCCTTTACATCGATAATTTCGCCCGGTTCTTCAAACATAAAGCGGATTACGCATTCCTTTCCCTTAAGGAAGTTAGGCAATCCCATAATGATGATTTTTGTTCCAGAAAAAGAAATATCCCAGAGAATACAACGGCGGGGTACATTCTGGATGTAAACGATGGATTCTTTTTTATAGATTCCAAGAGCGCGTTTTGTATTGTCGTTGATTAAAATTCTTTCGTCTTTTCTGTTGAGAAAGCTTGCATTTGCATCCAGCAGAGTTCCAAGCCTCATAATAAGGTCATCCGGCGGCCTCTGTGTAAAAGTGAGAGTTACAACCGCAAGATCCTGTGAGTTCATGTAAGGAGTTACATTGGTTACCCTGGAGGTTACAAAAAAGTAGAGAGGGTTTCCGTCGTCATCGATAAAACAGTAGCGGATACTTACCGGGGGTGCATCTTTTTTTGTGATTTTCTGAAAAGCGCCACCTGCTGTTCCAATGATGATTTTTGCCATCTGAAATGAGGTGGAATTGATAATGCAAGGCCACTGGTCTCCAGCGCATTTTACATAAATTTGGCGAGGATCAATTCTGAGGGATTTGAGCATGTCTTTAGAGAAAGTAACCTCGTTGTCCCTGTACAAATCGTAGTATTTGTTGATGAGCTGGTTAGTAGCTATATTTGCACCCATATTTTTATATTTTAGTTCAATACCCTCATTTCGTCAATGTTTAGAATTATTCTATTGAAATTATTATTGAGTCGCCTTTTGTAAGGTTAAAAGCTCTTTTTGAAAGCTGGGATCCGCCGGGATAATTTTTTAAGATTTTTATTCAGGAGGGGGAAGTCTCCGGCTGTCCAAAAAGAAAAGTTTGCGGTGGTTGAGGTTCTCGAAACCACCAGTATAGTGTAAATGGTCATTTCGACAGGCTCAATGACCGCAGTCACTAAACTTATTAGACAGCCCTTCCGGTCTTGTCCGCTACCCCCCTCTGCGGGGCGAAATTTTTCTTCCATTTTGCCCCGCAAGGCCCCGGCTATTTTCGTAAAATAATTTATCTTTTTGACATTTAGAGAAAAGGGGCTTTTTTTTTAGTTTATTATAATTTTTTTTATCAGGCAATTTATTTTGTTTTTGCCTTTTTAGGCAGCCGTGATATAATTTTTTATATGGATACAAAAGCACTTTATAATTTATCTTATGGCGTTTTTCTTCTGGGAACAAAGTCCGGGGAAAAAATAAATGCCTGCATCACAAATACCTGTTTTCAGGCAGCAAATAGTCCCACCCGCATAGCCCTTTCTGTTATAAAAGGAAACCTTACCTGTCAGATGATTCAGGAAAGCGGACTTATTTCATTGAGCATTCTGGATACTTCCTGCTCTTTTGAAACGATTAAACATTTTGGCTACCAGAGTGGAAGAAGTGTAGATAAATTTGCAGATTTTGAACATGAAATTGCAGAAAACGGCTGTCCTTATATAAAAAAAGAAGCCTGCTCCCTTATTCTGGGCAAAGTTACTAATCAGCTGGATTTGGGAACTCACATGCTTTTTGTCTGTGAAGTTACAGATGCTCAGGTTTTTGAAAAAGCAGGGCAGCCTATGACATATGCCTACTATCAGACTTCGGTAAAGGCAAAGTCAGCTGCTCCGGAAAATGGAAGTCTTTCTTCTGATTCTTCTTCCGGGAATTCTCAGAGTACAGAAGCTCCTAAAAAAATTAAAGGCTGGCGGTGTAAAATTTGCGGTTACGAATACGACGGCTCAGAACTCCCTGAGGATTACGAATGTCCTCTGTGCGGTCACCCGGCAGAAGATTTTGAACCAATTTACGAATAGCATTTGACGCTGACTTTTCATGGATAAAATGTAAATTAGCCTGAAATTCGAGTTATTTACGCCAATTTTTGAGTTGGAATTATAAAACTCGAAATTTGGGCAAATTAAAAAACAGTTCCATATTAGAAAAATACAGTTCTAAGTGCTGTTTGAAGATTTTTATTCCCCCTGAAGAGCCAGTACCGGGTCAAGTTTGGCAGCCCGGGCGGCCGGGTTCAGACCAAAAAAGATTCCCACAAAAACAGAGAAAATAAAGGCTATCAGGCAGGCATTCAGGTTTACAGCAAATGACTGCCCTTTAACATATTCTGCAGCCATACTGATTCCTATTCCAACAAAAATTCCTAAAACCCCGCCAATCAGGGAAATCGCTGCCGATTCAACCAGAAACTGCCTTTTTATGTCAGCAGGACTTGCTCCCAGAGCCTTTCTGATTCCAATTTCCTGTCTGCGCTCTGTTACGGTTACAATCATTATGTTCATAATTCCAATGCCACCGACTAAAAGTGATATGGCGGCAATAGCGGAAAGCATTACGCTCATTGTTTTCATAATGGAATCCATCTGGTCTATCATTGACTGCATGGACATTACATTTACTGAATACTGGGTTCCGGTCAGACTTTCGCAGTAGCTTTGTATTTTTTCTGTCAGGGCTGTGGCCTTGTCTGCGCTTGTGGCCTGTACCATTACCGAAGACGCTTCCGGATTTGGCTTGATTTTTTTTGAATAAAAGCCCCGGGGAATGTAGGCGGCATTAGAAGTGTTTTCCATTCCGCTGGTCTGTTCTTTTATTACACCGATTACTTCGAACCTGAAGGAAATTTTGCTGGCGGTAAGAAGAATGCTTTTTCCCACTGCATCTCCAGAAGGGAAAAGAGCGTCGGCAAGACTTTTTCCCAGTACGGCTTTTTGCATTCCGTAAAAATTTTCCGTGACATTAAAAAAGCGGCCGCTTTCAAGCTCAATTCCGTACATTTCAAGATAGCCGTATTCAATGGCGCTGCAACTACTGGAGGAACTTGTGTCTCCGTAGGAAAGGGTTGCGCTAAGATTGTTTTTGTACCAGATCTTTTTTATGTCTTTTACATTGTCAAAAAGATCCTCTCTAAAGGCCTCGTCAAATCTTAATGTTACGGCGTCTCTTTTTCGTCTCATAAAACCGCCGGTAACGCTCACTACATCAAGTCCTGCAGAGCCAAAGGTGTTTTGTATTTCTTTTGAAGAAGAAGAACCCAGACTTGTGATTATTATAACTGAGGCAACTCCGATGATTACCCCTAAGAGAGAAAGAAAAGTTCTGGTTTTCTGTCTTTTAAAATTCTGGAGGGCGTTCAAAAAGTCTTCAAGCATTTTTGCCCTCCTTCTTAATATTGTCATTCAGCTTCTTCTGGTCGCTGTCTTTGCCGTCGTTACCCTTCCCGGAATTGTCCTCCTCCTCAAAAGGAAGTATTGCTTTTTGCATCTTGTCGGACTGGATGTTTCCGTCAAAAATGCGGATGCAGCGGTCAGTGCTGGCGCCTATTCCTGGGTCGTGGGTAACGATCACGATTGTTGTTCCCGCCTGGTTGATTTCTCTGAAGAGTTTTAAAACCTGAAGACCGGTTTTACTGTCCAGGGCTCCTGTTGGTTCGTCTGCAAGAATAATGTCCGGTTTTGTAACCATGGCCCGGGCTATTGCAACTCTCTGCTTTTGACCGCCGGAAAGTTCGCTTGGCCGGTGCTGCATTCTGTTTTCCATCTGAACAAGTTCCAGAGCTTCTTTTGCCATTTTTGCCCTCTGGCCCTTGTCGATTCCCTGGTAGCGGAGGGGGAGCATTACGTTTTCTAAGACGTTCATCCCTGGAAGAAGGTGGTACTGCTGAAAAACAAAGCCTATGGTTTTATTTCTGAGGAGGGCCAGCTCTTTTTCATTCATTTTTGCGGTTTCTTTTCCGCCGATTTTTACTATTCCGCTTGTAGGCCGGTCAAGGCAGCCTATCATATTCATGCAGGTGGATTTTCCGGAACCTGAAGGGCCCATAATGGAAACCGCTTCTCCTTTTTTAATGGAAAAAGAAATTCCCCTCAGGGCGTGAACTTCCGTGTCGCCCATTTTGTATATTTTGCGAACATCCTGCATCATTATCACTGTGTTAGATTTATCTTCTTCCATACTTCAGACTCAATTAAATTATCTTCCCGCACCAGGAAAGCCGCCTGGCATACCCATTCCGCTTCTCTGGCCGGAAGTGCCTGCTCTCTGTCCCGGCAGCTGTCCTTGGCGGCCACCTTGTCCGTTTGGACGAATGCTTCCAGAAACTTTTGGCGCGCTTTGGGCTTTTAAAATGTCTCCTTCTTTTACATTGCCTTCTGTAATTTTCACAAAACCTGAGCCGTATGGTGCAATTTTTACGCTGATTTTTTCTCCGCTGGAGGCCAGTTCAACAAAAGTATCCTTGTTTTCTCTGCCAATGGCATAGCGTTCAACAATCAGGTTGTCCACAGGATCTGTAATCTGGATTTTTCCGGTAAAAGAAAAGTTTGGTAATATTTCCGGGGGATATTTGTCGATTCTTACTTCTGCATTTACGATTGTGGCCCCCCGGCTGGTTACTTCTCCGATTGCAGGCCAGCCTACAACATAGCCTTCTACACTTCCGTTGTAAGCAGGAAAGGTGAAAATTACTTTTTGCCCCACTTTTAGTTTTGATACATCGGTTTCGGCAATTTCTACATTTGCTTTCAGATATTCCACGTTTACAAGTGTTCCCACGGAATCCTTTGCTTCCATTGAGTCTCCAACGGCAACGTCCAAGTCGGCAATGATTCCGTCAAAGGTGGCAACTACTTTTCTGTCTTCAATTTTCTGCAGCAGGGAAAGTCGCTGAACTTCCTGCAGCTGAAGCTGTTTTTTTGCTCCGCTGATTCTGGTTGAGTCCATGTCGTAATCAAGTTTTGCAAGGTTGTATTCCTGCTCTGTGGAATCCAGCTGAAGAATTATGTCTCCTTTTTTTACCTTGTCTCCCTTTTGAACATAAACACCAAGAACTGTTCCGGAACTCAAGGCCTGAAGAGTCTGTTCTTCTGCGGCGGCAATTGTTCCTGCAATTTCAATGCAGTTTTCGTAGGTTTCAGATTTTACAGTATATGTTATTTTCTGTTCTTTACTGGCCTGACCGATTTTTCTGGCTATAAAAAGCCCTGCAAGAATCAGAATCAGGGCCCCGCAACAGATCAAAAGAATTTTTAATTTTTTACCAATTTTAATTTTCTTCATTTTGTAATTCTCCGTCCCCGCAGAAGAGCAGTTTAGTTTCATTGTTGTATATTATCAGGTCAATATCGTTCATCAAAAGTTTGATTCTGTAAAGTTCCCGGTTTGCAAGGGCTGTTAAATATTCGCTTTCAGAAATTATTCCATTTTGCAGGTGGCGCTTCTGGTCTTCTTCCAGCTTGATGTACATTTTATAGGTTTCAGTATTTGTTTCTTTTGTCCACAAAAGGTCGTTCAGGCTTCTCTCTTTGCTGATAACATCTTCTTCGTAGCTGTTCAGGGCGTTTAAAATTTCAATTTCTTCTTCTTCCTGATTCAACTGATTCTGCTTTTTTTTAATTGAAAGCTTTCTGAAAGAATTTGGGTTCAAGGAAGCGCTGAGTGTGTAAACAGGATTTTCACCATTTGTGGGAATAGAAGCCCCTGCGCCCACCGTTACTCCTGAAAAAGTTGCCTGAAGGCCTGCGTCCACAGTATCGCTGGCTTCTTTTTCCTTGTCTGTACTGGATTTTGTGTCAGAATTTTTTATGGTGTAGCCTGCAGATGCGCTTAGACTGAAATTTTTATCAGCCTTGCGGTTTAGTATTGCAATTTCCTGATTCCATCTGGCGCTTTCAATTTTTTTGTGGTCTTCTTTTTTAAAAGAAAGAATGTCCAGAGCTTCTACAAGGGGAATTTCTGTGGGTAGAAAATCTTTTGGCTGACTTCCTTCAGTAAATTCTATATTACATTTTGAAGCAAAAATAGCGCAGTCTCTTTCCAGTTTGTGAACTTTTGTTTCAACATCGTGTTTATCAGAAAGAACCTCAATTAAGGCCTGCCTGTATTTGGTGGAACTTTCTGCGTAGCCTTTGGCCTTGATTTCCTCAAAATCGATTGTGTCGTCGTACATGGATTTTTGAGAGGAAATGATGCTGGAAGAAGTTTCAAAAAGGCTTCTGAGCTGCTTGTAGTAGTTGTTTTCCGCGGTAAGGGCGTAATCCTGAAGCTTTCGCCTGGCTTCCAGAACCTGTCGCTCTGCTTTTTTAAGATTGATTTTTCTGGTTAAAAGGGAGCCGGAAATTATGTCAGCAGAAAGACTGAATTTTGTATCATCTATCTGGGTCTGGTCTTCCTCCTGACCGGATTTTGTAATTTTTGTTGAAGTTGTAAAAGCCAGGTTTGAAGCCTGTGGAAGGGCAAGTTTTGCGCTGGGCTGAAATTTTACATAGGAATCGTCTTCGCTAAAAGTGAAGGTGGCAGTTCCGGTGGAAAGCTGAATGTCTATTCCGTTATCAATTTTTGTGCTTTTTGAAGAAAGTATTGTTTTTTTTAGTTCAAGAGAAAGTCTTTTTAGTTCAAGGTCATTTGAAAGGTAATCAGAAAGGGAAGGCTGGCTAAAGGAAAGCCAGCATGTGCTGGATAATACAAAAGAGAGAAGTACAATTTTTTTCCGATGTTTTTTCATATACTCTAGATTAACAAAAAAAAGCGTTAAAGGATACAAAAAAACAGGGGGCTTTATGGCCTGATTTTTTGAAATTATTCCGCAGCTGCATCAGGGGCGGATGTGGATTCGCTTTTTTCACTGCCTGCTTCGCCTGAAGCAGAATCGCTTTTTTCAGTCTGCTTTTCCTTTTCTGCAGAGTTGTCGCTGTAAGAAAGGCGGATAATTTCTGTTGGTGAACGGTGGCGGTTCTTTAAGAGCAGAGAATTTGAATCCTTCTGGTATACATAGCCTGAAGAATTGTAGGTTTCAAAGCGAGGGTCTGTGCGGAAGGCCATGTCGTAAATGTAAATGGACTTAAAGGCTTCGATTCCGTTTACAATCATGTAATGGCTGTTTGAAAGCATAAAGTCAACAAAGAGGGTAATTGTGCCTGCATTGTCGTTGGTGTAGGAAACTTTTTCTGCGCAGGTCCAAGCCCAGACTGCTCCCAGCTTATCAAAGCCCATAATTACAAAATGAGGATAGTAAATATTATTGTGAACAATAACAGGGTAGAGCTCAGCAAGTGAGCGTGAATCAAAGGAATCGCTGTTCTTTAAGTAAGAATTGATTATCAGGCGGCCGCCGGCAACGCATTCAGCGTTGTTTGTAAGACGCCCGTAGCGTAGAATTGCGTCTCCAGCATAGGCGGCGTTTACAACTGGCAGGAAGGTTCCTTTTTCAATTATGGTTACAGTATTGTCATCAAGATTACAGTTGGACTCGATTTTCTGAACACAGGCCTTTGTTGCCGGCTCTAACATTTCTGCAAGGCTCTTATTTTTTTCTGCAAGCTCAACATAGGTGGTAAGAATTCCTGCAGCCTGCATAATACTTATGTCGCTTAAATCTCTGCTTGCTGTGTTCTGCAAAAGTTTTGTAATAGATGATGAGCCCGGATGCATGCTCATGTAGTCGCTTAAGTTTTTAAGGGTGAATACATCCAGACTTCCGTTTTCGCAGGCTAGATTTATTGTGTCACTGAATTTCTGCATCTGGCGGATAAGGCTTTCGTTCATCTTTGAAAGATTGTTAAAATATGGAGCGGAAAGGTAACTTCTGTTTCCGTTTTTCTTGAAATTCTGAGGAACGCTGTCGATACCCTCCTGATATTTTCCACGGCTGGCCATAACTGCAACATAGGAAACTGCTTCCATTTCTGTAACAGAAGTTGAATCCGGGGAAATCTGACTGAAAGTCTGAACCAGGTGGTCTTTCAAAAGTTCAACAGTTTTTGAGTATGCAGTTTCGGTTGCATTTTCCAGGGCAGCCGCCATTGCAAAAGTAAAGCTTCTTGTGTTGTCAAAATATGCGTAAGAAATTACAGGTTCTTTGTGGTTCAGGTGCAGGCGGCCGTCTTCAATTTCTGATGCGCTTAATTCCCAGGTATTCTTTTTTGAATTAATCTGAATTTTTTTATCGTTCAGGCTGGAAAGGGTTGCGCCACCAGTAAGTGCAAAAGGTACTGAAACATAGCTAACACTGTTTGGAAAAACTGCTTCTACATTCAAAAGAGCCTTTGGACTTTCATCGCTCAGGGTGAATCTGAGGGTCAGGTTGTCAGAAAAGAGAAAGGAGCAGGAAACCGGAGACTCTTTTTTCCATGAGCGCAGACTTACTGGTATTTCTTTTCCGTTTTTTGAAATTTTTACAGAATTTTCATCGCTTGTGGAAAGGGCAATGCCGTTAAAACTTGTGGTAAATTTATTTTTAAGGTGAATTGCCTGATTGTCTTCTGTAGATTCAACCAGGGTTATATGGAGATTGCCGAGTTTTTCTGATATAATCGAAGAGTTCTTAAACTGAAGAACGAATATGCCGATGATAAAAATGGCGTAAAAAGCCAGCAGAATCAATGATTTTCTTAATACTTTGGTAAACATCTCTGTAAGTTTAATCAATGAAACAAGGAATTTCAACTATCTGCAGAATTAATACGAGGATTAATAGAATGAAAATCAGCTCTTTTGCTTTTGTATCAATACTGGTCTTTTCCATTTCAATTTCAGCCTGTGCTTCAACGCCTCTTCCAGAATCCGGGGAAAAAAGTCCGGCTCCCCAGACAGAAAAAAAAGTTGAAGTAAAAAAGACTCCGGATGTTATTTTTGTTGAAAAGCTTCAGTCTGCTCTGGAAAAGGGAGATCTGGAAGGTGCCATTGACCACTTTGCAAGCATTCCTGATGAACTGAAAGATAATTCAGAGATGAAAATTCTTCACGCCTCCCTTTTGCTTTCCGCAAACAGAACAAAAGAAGCGGCTGAAATTGCCGGCGAATTAAAGGCAAGCGATCCTTCTAATAAAGAAGTTCTTGAGTTAAGCGCCCAGATTGCCCTTGCTTCTGGAGACAGCCAGGCTCAGAATGCTGCCCTTAAACAGCTTTTGGCAAGCGACCCTAACAATGCCGCTGCCAATATCATTCTGGGGGATCAGCAGCAGTTAAAGAAAAAATATAAGCTTGCCCTGAATAATTATAAACGGGCCTTGATAAGCGAACCTGAAAATCACGATGCCCTCTACGGTTATGGAAAGATGTGCTGGTATACAGGCGACTTTAAGAGCGCCAAAGATACTTTCCAGAAAATGTATGATATAGATAACAAGGATACAACAGCCCTTTCATACCTTGGAAAACTGGCTGCCGAAGACGAAAATTATAAAGTTGCAATTGATTATGTGGAAAAGGCAATAAAGCTTGAGCCGGAAACCTATGATTTCTTTTTGGATTATGGAAGTTATTTGAGGAATGTAGGCCGCTATGCTGATGCAGAAAAAGCCTGGACAAAGGCAATTCAGATTGAGCCTGACTATTTTTTAGGTTATGCATACCGGGCCGGTCTTTACGACGAGCAGGATAAGTTCAAGCAGGCTCTTCAGGATTATCACATGGTTGTAAAAACAAACCCTGCCTACTACTTTGCCTATGAGGAAATAGGAATTCTTGAATTCCACGAAAAAAACTGGGCGGTTGCAAGGGCAGCTTTTTCAAAGGCAAATTCCATTAAAAGTCAGACTGCCTATCAGCTGATGATAATGGCAACTTATATTATGGAAAACAATCATTTTGAGGCAAAAAAACTTGCACAGACAGTTATGAAAAACATGAACAAGGAAAGCCTGGACTACAAGATGATTCGTCTTTACCACGACCAGGGGCCGGTAAATGCAGAAAACACAATTTCTGCAGCTCTTGAAAAGGAAAGTGACAAAACAAAAAGAGGAAAGATGCTCTACTATTTTGCCCTCTTTTATCAGATGAGAGGTTCAGATGCAATTGCAAAGGAATATTATTCTAAAGTAACCAAAATGCAGACACCTTTGTTCTTTGAATATAGACTTGCAGAATGGGCAGAAAAAGAACTGTAAAAGAATTATACTTTGCAGTCTGTTTTACCAGCAGAAATAAAAAAATGGATTCCGGCTTTTTGCCGGATTTATACGGGGAATATAAAAAATGAAAGAAACACAGGTTCAGTTAAATTTAGGCGGCAGGGAAATTATGCTTTTGGGAACGGCCCACGTTTCTGAAGAAAGTGTAAAAGAAGTTACAGAAGCCGTTAAAAGCGTAAAACCGGATGCGGTTTGCGTTGAACTTGATGAAAAAAGATGTGAAGCAATAAAAAATCCTGAGCGTTATGCCCAGCTGGACATAATCAAGGTTTTAAAGAGAAATGAAGGCTTTTTACTTTTGGCCAATCTTGTTCTGGCTTCTTTTCAGAAAAGAATGGGAAACAATGTTGGTGTAAAACCCGGGGACGAAATGCTGGCTGCAATCAATGCAAGCCAGGAAGAAAATATTTCCTGCGTAATGGTTGACCGCCCGATACAGGTGACACTGCGCCGTGCCTGGGCAAAAAACTCCTTCTGGGGAAAAATCAAGCTGATTTCAGCCCTTTTAGCCAGTGCTTTCAGCAAGGAAGAAATTTCTGAAGATCAGATTGAAGAATTGAAGGACCGCTCTGAAATGGATTCCATGATGACAGAGCTTTCTGAATATCTTCCGGTGGTAAAGGAAGTTTTAATTGACGAGCGGGATAAATACCTTGCTTCAAAAATCTGGGAAGCAAAGGGAGATAAAATTCTTGCGGTTTTAGGTGCCGGTCATCTTCCGGGAGTTCAGGCTCATCTTGAAAAAATTGCAGCTTCTGAAGAGACTTCTGATACAAGCACAATTGAAGTGATTCCTCCAAAAAAAGCGGGAGCAAAAATTTTAGGCTGGGTAATTCCTGCCATAATCATTCTTGCAATCGGAGCCGGTTTTTACTTTGGCGGAAAGGCAAAGGGTGGTGAAATGGCCCTTTCCTGGATTTTGTGGAACGGTGCTTTGAGCGCAATCGGTTCAATAATTGCCGCTGCCCATCCTTTGACCATTTTGATTTCTTTTATAGCGGCACCTATTACTTCTCTTTGCCCTCTGGTGGGAGTGGGTATTGTAACGGGAATTCTTCAGGCCCTTATCCGCCGTCCAAAGGTGCAGGATCTGGAAAACCTGTCTGATGATGCAGGAAGCCTTAAGGGCTTTTACAAAAACCGAATTTTAAAAGTTCTTTTAGTATTCTTCCTTTCTTCTATTGGAAGTTCAATTGGAACATTTGTGGGTGGCGCAGATATAATTGCAAAGCTTTCAGCCCTCTTTGTAAAATAGGCTTTAGCCTGTAAGCACGAACTTGGCTTTTAGATTTGTGCACTTGCTGAGCTAACCATAAGCTTTGTTGGACAGGAAAGGCCGGGGGCGATGCGGGGGTGGCCGGACAGGCTCTTTTGAGGAAGAACACTTTCTTTAAAAAAAAAATAAGTTTTGACCTGCTGGCGTTTTCGACAGCTGGCCAAAACTTACAGATTTATGGGGATTTACAACCCCCGCTAGAGGGGGTAGCGGACAAGCCGGGAGTGGCGGGAAAGGGAAGTGAAAGGCCCTTTCCCAGAGCGACTGGCTTGGGAGCGAGGGGCAGGCGCCCCTCTTTTTTTGCTACCCTTTGATTAATATCTTGAAAAACTCAAATTTTAGTTTACAGGAACGTAAACTGAAACTGAACCGCCGTCACACCAGAACTGTCCCCAACCGTCAGAGTTGATAGTAACTTTGTCGTACTGAACTCCAAGATAGTCGTAGAACTTCTTTCCTGCCCATTTTTTACCAACATACATCCACTTGCTTCCGCCTGCGTTGTCAGACATGATAACTGCACAGCCAGAGCCGCTTCTGTCGCTTACACCTTCACGAGTCCATCCTACAATGTTGTTGTTGTCAAAGTAGTCGTGCTGTGTACCGTAAGAGTAGAGCTTTCTTGCCTTGATAAGTTTTTCCAGGTTTTTAACTGGAGCCATGTAGATGTTGTAGCCCTTGTCAGAATAGCTTGCGCCATAAAGGTCTGCGTAGAATACACAAGGATATGCTTCCTGGCGCAGAAGGATGATTGCGTAAGCAAGAGGTTTGAACCACCAGTTTACAGTTGATTCAAGAGCCTGGCATGGCTGAGTGTCGTGGTTTTCTACGATACTTACAGACTTCATTGGGTTTGATTTTGTAAGAGTTCCGTTCAAAATTGAACCCATGTCGTAGTTTCCGTTTCCGTAAGAAGCGTTGTAGAAGTTCATGTGCATTGGAGCGTCGAAAAGTGACATACATCCGCCACTGGCATTGATGAAGTTGTTCAACTTGCCTACATCGTAGTTCCAGTATTCACCAACAGTAAAGAGTTCTTTTCCTGTCTGCTGTCTTACATAGGAAAGCCAGTTGTTAAAGAAGTCGAACTTGATGTGTTTAACGGCATCCATTCGGAATCCGTCTACACCTGTGAAGTTTACATACCATTTTGCCCAGTTTTTGAGTTCCTGAACAACTTCAGGGTGGTTCATGTCAAGGTCGGCATACATAAGGTAGTCGTAGTTACCGTTTTCTCCGTCAACCTGCCAGTCCCAGCTCTTTCCGTCACCGCGGAATTTGAAGATTGCTGATTCGTTCAGGTTCTGAGCCCAGTCTACACCGTCAAAGTGGTACCAGTGCCATTTGAAGTTTGAATATTTGTTGTTTCTGGCAGAGAAAGTGAAGTTTGTCCATGCCTGGATTCTTGTATTTCCGCCGTATTCGTAGTTTCTGTTGTCGCTTGCAACGCGAACTGCATCAACCCATTCTGTGTTGTCTGCACCGCCGCGGTGGTTGAATACAACATCACCGTAAATCTGGAGGCCTGCATTGTGTGCAGCTTTGATTGCAGCCAGATACTGATCTTTTGTTCCGTATTTTGTTGCAACACTTCCTTTCTGGTTGAATTCTCCCAGATCGTACATGTCGTAAACGCCGTAACCTACATCATAACCGCCGCCGGTTCCCTTGTAAGCAGGTGGAAGCCATAGGGCTGTGATACCCATGTTTGAGAGGCTTGAAGATTTGTTCTTAACCTCGTTCCATAGTTTTCCGCCGGCAGGTGTGTACCAGTGGAAGTACTGCATCATTGTGCCGTTCTGCGGAGTTCCACTGGAACTTGCATAGGCAACGGAACTTAAATCTCTAAGTTCCTCATTTGATTCTGATTCTGCAGAATCCACAGCACATGAGATGAGTAGTGAAACGCTTAATGCTGCTGCAACGAAAGGAAGTACCTTTTTTAATACTTTCATCTCTTTTTTCCTCCAAATTTTTTCTATCTCCGAATTTTTTTATATATTGCAGAAGTTCCCATTCTTCTGCAAAATTTCTAAGAGGATAAAAGTAAATAGTTTTTAAGAGATGCAAAGCTTGTTAAGCAGTTGAAAAATACGGCTAAAGGTCTTTTTTTTAATTATGCGGGCCACGATGCTGGACGCTTTAGAACTTTTTGTGATTCCCATAATCTTTTCCTAAAAACACGATTTTTGAGTTATAAAGTTCTAGAGTCACTATGCTTGCAGTTTCAGTATAAGGCAGCTTTTTCAAATTGCAAGAAAAATCTTTGTAAAAAAATGTTATAAGCCTTTTGAAGGCTTTTGCGGGGTTACTAAGTCAAAAAAACTCATTTCAAATATTGCTTTTTCGTGCTATACTTAAAAGAACTATTAGTTTGGAGTTTGCCATGAGCGATTTTTCTGAAATAGACCCTTCAATTGCGGCCCTGCTTGATAACATTGAAGACGAAACCGATACAGAGCCCATAAAAGTTCCTACAGGCGGTCGTCTTTCTGATAATGGTTCTGCTTCTTCCGGTAAAACAGAGACTAAGCCCGCTTTTTCTGCTTCGGGCGCAAAATCCATTCACACAGTTGATTTAAGTGTAAAAGAGTTTGAGCCTGTTGAAAAGTTTACCAACGATGAACCTTCCAAAGTTTTTGACGATCCGGGATATTATAAATCTGTCCTTACCGGAGAAAATTCTTCGGCCCAGCGCGTGCATCAGGTGCTTTCTAAATACCTAACCTGTCAGGATCCAAAGGACAGGGCTGTCTACAGACAGAACATCATTTCTGCATACTGGGAACTGCTCAGGGGAATGGCGCCAAAACTTGCAAATCCTAATGTGCCAATGCCAAAAAAAATGATGGCAAGGTTTGGAATTCTTTTGCCATCGCTTTTCCGGGCAGAACAAAAGGAATTCTTTTCTAAGATAATAGTAGAAAATAAAAAATACCTTCCGGTAATGTACCTGGACGAATGGCTGAACGAAATCGCTTCCGGCAGAATGAACAATTCCATGACGGACGAAAAACGCACTCCTCACAAGGCGGCTTCTGTAGAAGAAGCGGCGATGATGGAACAGTCAAGGCTTCAGCAGCTGCAGTCTAAAAACTCAGGTAAGCTTCAGAGTGCAGAAAACCTTCTGAATATCAAGGAAAACGAGCGAAACACTTTAGAAAGGGAACTTCAGGGAATGATTGAGGACTTGTGCCAGCACAATACGGCAATCGGTCTTGAACCTCATCTCTGCGACTATTCTGAAACCCAGCTTAAGCTTTTTGCCCAGATTTCCGACAGGCTTCACCGCCTTTCCAAGAACAACAAGGAGCTGGGAAAGGCACTTGCAGAATACAAGGACGCTAAGGGAATCTACGAAAACGTTGAAAACAAGCTTTCTGCCGGTGGAGAAGCTGTAGTTTCCGTTTCCGCTAATCAGGATGCAATCAATACTGAATTTGACACAATCCGCCAGATGGCAAAGATGACCGTTGGTCGTCAGGGAAACCAGTTCCCTCTTTTTACCAGGGAATTTTTCCATTGTACAGAGCGGGGAACAGGGACCCGTGAAAATGTTGTAGACCTGCTTCGCTGGGTAGAAGAGCGGGATCCGGGTGCTTTCTGCCGTGTTCACAAAAATATTCCTAACAGAATTCCGCCTTATGTGCTTTTGATTCCTACTTACGGAGACCGTGGCTTCTGCTGGGAACCTTTTGACCGCTATAACCGCGTTACCAGCCGGGGACGAATCGTTGTACCAATGTATCCCCGTGATTTGAAGATTGCTGTTCTTACCGCTGTTGCCGACTTAAGATGGCAGGTTGCAAAGGAAAAGGCTTCCTACTATTGGATGGAGGAAGGTCTTACCGGCCAGTACTACCAGCATATCGAACACATGAAGTTAAAGGGAGATCTTAAGGCCTACTTTATTGAAGATTATGTTCTGTGGATGACCAAGGAATCTGAAGGCGTTCAGCGTCTGGACAAGGATGTTCGCGGTATTTTCTGGCGAAATATGCCTTTCCCGGAGGAGCGCAAGCAGGAGCTTAAAAAGCGAAGTCTTGTTTATCAAGAACTTTGTATCAAAGACCAGAACCGCGCAATGAGCGACGGATATTAATAGCCTTAATTTCTAGTTTGCTGAAATAAATTTAAAATTGGCGGAAGAGAACGAATCGTGGGGCAAAAATGCTCTGCTTGTGGGTGACGCGGAGCAAAGGCATTGTAGTTCTATATATGAAAAACGAGAGCAGGTAAAGCCACAAAATTGGGACGGGGGCCCAAGGGGAAGGTACCCTGATTTTCGTCGTCGCTGGGACCCGATTTTTTGGCTTTGTGTTAAAATTATTTTTTATGTAATAAAAAGTTAAATGCCTTTGTCCGGCGCTTTTTTTAACCTTTATTTGACACCTTATAAATCCTTTTGTTATAATAGACGTTATGGAAGTTTTTCTTGGCATTTCAGCCGCAGATGGTATTGGTGTAGGTTCGGCTTTTATAATTCCCGAGCCGGTAAAGCGAATTATTCCTCAGACAAAAGTTCAGCCAAAAGATATGGAAAAGGGCTGGCAGCGCTTTGAAGATGCCAGAACCATTGTCTCTCAGGATATTTCAGAAAAACTCTCCAAACTTCCAAACGATAAGTCTACTTCTGTTCAGCGTGAAATTTTTGAAGCCTACATACTCATGCTGTCTGATCCTGTTTTTCTTCAGGAAGTAAGGGACTACTACGACGAAAACCACTTTAATATCGAATTTACAATCGAGTTCAAATCTGAAGAATATGCTTCCCGCCTGCGCAATGCGGGTAACGAATATCTGGCTGAAAGAGCCCAGGATATTACTGATATCTTTGGTCGTGTCTTAAACGAAATGCTGGGTATTCATCCTTTTGATATCAATATGGTGCCGGACGGTTCCGTAATCATTGCCCAGAGCCTTAGTCCTACCGACACAATTATTCTTTCCAAAAGAAGAATTGCCGGTCTTGCCCTTACAGAAGGGGGAATTTCAAGCCATGTGGTAATTCTTGCAAGAAACTACGGAATTCCAACTCTTGTGGGAATTCATGAGGCCAGTATAAAACGAAAAATTTCCAACGGTGAAACTGTAATTATCGACTGCGATACCGGTGAAATTCTTTCAGACCCTGACCAGGAAATAATTGCTGAATACAACCAGAAAATTGCCAAAAACTTAAAAGAGCAGGAAGCCCTAAAGGAATACAGGGATAAGCCTGCCTGCACCCGGGATGGGGAACGCTTCCTTTTGTATGCCAATATCGGTTCTCCGGAAGAAGCAAAATTTGCAAAGGAACAGGGAGCTGACGGAATCGGCCTTTTTAGAACTGAATTCCTTTACATGACCAAGATGGACAGCTCTCACCATACCGCCGCCCGCTCTCTGAATGAGGAAGAGCAGTTTGAGGCCTATAAAAGCGTCCTTGAAACCATGGGTGATAAGCCGGTTACAATCCGAACTCTGGATGCCGGCGGAGACAAGCTTATAAACGCCGTAGATATTCCGGCTTTTGAAGAAAAAAATCCACTTATGGGAATGCGGGCGGTTCGCCTGAGCCTTGCATACCCTCAGGTTTTTAAAACCCAGCTGAGGGCTCTTTTTAGGGCCAGCATTTACGGAAAGTTAAAAATCATGCTTCCTCTTATCACTTCCGCAGAACAGGTGGAACAGTGCTTAAGAATTGCAGACGAGGTAAAGAAAGAGCTTAAGGCGGATAATATTCCTTTTGACGAAAGAGTTCCAATTGGAATTATGATTGAAACTGCTGCTGCCGCCATCACTTCTGACTGCCTTGCCAAAGTCAGCGACTTTTTTAGCCTGGGAACAAACGATCTTACCCAGTACACAATGGGCGTGGACAGGGAAAACAGCAATGTGAGCGGTCTTTATGACGAATTTAACCTTGCTGTACTTCGCCTTATTTCCATGACAATAACCAATGCCAAAAAAGAAGGAATTCAGGTTTCTGTCTGCGGAGAAATGGCCGGCCGAAAAGAAAGTCTTCTGGTTCTTGCGGGACTGGGAATCCGCTCTTTGAGCATGAGCCCTAAACTGATTTTGAAGAGCAAGGAAGTTCTTTCTCAGTTTACAGTAAAAGAACTGCAGGCGATTTCATCAAAAAGATTGAACAAACTCTAGTCCCAGAAAAAACGGGACCTTTTTATTTAAATTGAGGGAAAAATGGCAAAAAAGAAAAGAAAGCCTGATTTTTCAAAACCAAAACCGGTTTCTGAAGAAGAAAAAATTATTCAGGAAATAGAAAATGGCTCAGACTCAAGTCTGGAGCAGGCAGAGGACTCTGACCAGGTAGACTGGGGAGCTGCAGAAGGCAGCGACGAATTTGATGATTCTGATGAAAACTATGGAGAAGCTTCTGCTGACTCTGAAGACAGTGATGAGACTTCTGATCCTGATGATTACGAAAATATTGTAGAAAGACGGAACGGGGTAGCCCGCAAATTGTATTCCGGACTTCCTCTTGTAGTTTTGGCCGGACGACCAAATGTAGGAAAATCCACTCTTTTTAACCGCTTTATGCAGAAGCGTCTTGCAATTGTAGACCCAACACCTGGTGTAACCCGAGACCCTGTAGAAGGAACCGCAATTATAAATGGAAAACCTGTTCACCTTGTGGACACCGGCGGTTACAAACTCCAGCGGGATGTGGGCACAATGGAAGCGGTTCTTGACGAGCTTGTAGTTGAGCGCTCACTTGAAATGATTGAAAAAGCGGATGTAATTCTTTTGCTTCTGGAAGCGGGGCAGATTACAGGTGAGGACGAGGAATTTATTCAGAAAATCCGTCCTTACTGGAACAAGGTAATTGCCGCAGTAAATAAAACAGAAGGCGGAAAGAACGAAAGCGTGGCCTGGAACTATGCTAAATTCGGATTTAAAGAGCTTTTCTTTATTTCTGCGGCCCACGGCGACAATATTGCCGATTTGCAGAAGGCTCTGCTTAAAAAATGCGATTTTTCTAACGTAAAGGAAATTACCAAAAAGGATATTCCAATCCGTATTGCAATTATAGGTAAGCCGAACACGGGAAAATCTACCCTGACAAACCGCCTTACCCATTCAAATCTTTCAATTGTAAGCAATTATGCGGGCACTACCCGGGATACCGTGGAAGGCGCTTTTGAATACAACGGAAGAAAATTTGAAGTTCTGGATACAGCCGGAATCCGAAGAAAAGCCAAGGTTCACGAAAATGTAGAATATTATTCTGTAAACCGGGCAATTAAGACTCTGGATCGCTGTGACCTGGTATTTTTGATGATAGATTCTCAGGAAGGTCTTGCCGAACAGGATAAAAAAATCTGTAATCTGGCTTATGAAAGGGGCAGGGGAATTATTTTTGTTCTGAACAAGTGGGATACCCAGGAAGATCAGGACAAAAAAGCCTTTAAGAAAAAAAAGGAATGGATAAACATAATGTTCGGGCAGATGGAATTTGCTCCAATTGTTCCTCTTTCTGCCTTAAATGGAAAGGGCGTTAAGGATTTGCTGAATACGGCCATTGAAATGTACGGTCAGCTGAACAGAAAGATAGATACAGCCGGACTGAATATGGCCCTAAAGGACTGGCTTTTTAAATATCCGCCGCCGGCAAGTAAAACTGCTCATTTTAAAATCCGCTACATGACCCAGAAAAGCTCAAATCCTGTTGTTTTCCTGATTTTTGCTACCAGACCGGAAGTTGTACCTGAAACTTACATGACCTATCTTAAAAACAGGGTCAGAGAAGATTTAGGATTTGATAAAATTCCTGTTCAGTTTGAAATAAAGGCCAGCCGTCAGAAGTGGGAAGACAGGTTTGAAAAATGAAAACTTACTCAATTGGTGAAGTTGAAGAACTTTCAGGAGTAAAAGCCCATGTTCTCAGATATTGGGAAGAGGTGATTCCCGGTTTTGTTCCCCAGAAGGATGTGGGGGGGCGAAGAATTTACACTTTTCACGAGATTGAACTGGTTCAGCGCCTGAAATACCTGATTTACGAAAAGAAATTCACAATTGAAGGAGCAAGAAATCAGCTGATTCAGGATGCGGATGCCAGAAACGAAAATTTTGAGCTGATGAACCAGATTCACAGCCTTAAAGCGGAACTGACGGAACTGTATCTTTACGCAAAGAAAATCAAAGTTTAAGAAATTACAGCTTTTAGTAGGCTGAAATTCGAGTTATTTTACAATAAATAAAAATTGGCGTAGGGGTGGTGCGCTGTGGCAGAAAAATTTTACGAAAAATTTCAGAAAAACGACAGGGTTGTAAAGGCAAAAAATGAAAGAAAGGCCTACAACAAAGAGCGTAACGAATTTTTTGAAAAAAAGCGGGAAGGGCGGCTGGAAGAGGCAAGAACTTCTGCAAAAGAAAGATCTACTGAAAGCCAGGGCCCTTCTTCCTGGAAAAATGAAGAATTAGATGCAAAAATCCTTAAAAACGAAAAACTCTTTCTTCTGGAAAGGCTTCCTAAAGACAGCCGGAATCTTCTGGAAAATTTTGACAATATCGTTCAGGGGGTAAGACCTTTGAACAGCAGGCAGTTTCAGCAGCTGCCAAAGGATATAAGGGCACTTTCCCACCTTTTAACTGATGAACGGGAAAACCGCCGTTCAGGTTATATGAATGCCAACGAAGAATTAAGCGCTTATGTCCGCTATTTTACCTGGTGGAATCTGGTGCGTCTTACAAGAGTTTTTGCATCTCTAAAAAGTGATGCTTTTAATCTTAAAGATGAGGATTACTGTCTGGATATTGGAAGCGGCCCTTTGACGGCGGTGATTGCCCTGTGGCTCAGCCGGCCTGAACTGAGGGAAAAAAAACTTACCTGGTACTGTATGGACTTGTCTTCAAGCACAATGGCTTTGGGGGAGGATCTTTACCTTTCAGTGGCATCAAAAACGCCGCCTAAAAATCCTGAAAGCCTGCCCCACTGGAATATAATCCGCATCAAAGGCTCCTGCGGAACTGAAATAAGAAATAAGGCGGCTCTGGTTGTGTCCGCAAACATGTTTAACGAAATTGAACAGAAGGCAGGCGGAAAGGATGGAGCAGAAAATCTTGCTGACAGCCAGATTGCAGAGCTAAAAAAATATGCCCTTCAGGAAAGGTCTGCCTTCTTTATTGCAGAGCCAGGAATGCCTCAGGCAGCCCATTTTGTTAGCCTGATGAGGGACAGGTTTATTTCTAAGGGGTATAACATACAGTCTCCATGTCCTCATGCAGAAAGCTGCCCCATGAGCGGAAAACACGCCCGCTATGGTGGAAGTGCTAAGTGGTGCAATTTTGATTTTTCTACAGAAGATGCACCGGCAAGGCTTTTAAAGCTTTCCAGCCAGGCGGGGCTTCCAAAGGAAAGGGCTGTAATAAGCTTTGTATATGCTAAAAAAAGCCAGGAAGTCCTGAAGTTTGAAAAGAGAGGAAGCCCTCAGGCAGAAAATACTGCCGGCGGATACGACGGATACAAGAAAGGCTCTTTTGACTCAGAAAAGCTTCTTGTAAGAATTGCAAGTGACCCTATCCGCCTGCCTGGAAGAGGGGAAGGTTTTTATGCCTGTAGCAGTCAGGGCCTTTTGCTGGTGATAAACTCAAGCGGGAAAAATATTGAAAGCGGAGACCTGCTGGAAGTGGAAAAAGCTTCCCTTGCTCGCGGTGGAAGAAATGCTGAAGGTGGAAGCAAACCTGAAAAGGGCGGGGTTTCCAGCGGAAAATCTGGAACTGTAAAAAATGCTTCCAGCGGGGATTTTTTTGAAGAAAGAAGGGACAAAAAAACGGGAGCCCTGGAAATCAGGGTGTAGGAATAAAAAGATTCAGAATTTGCCTGCGCCGGGCCTGGAGGGGTTGTGGCTGACTGAAAAGGAAGCCACAAGGCGAGCCGGCGCTTTTAATACTCGATAAAACTTACTAAATGGCGGCAGATGGCTTAAAAGAGCCTGGAGGCCGCCATTTTTTTTAAGATAAAAGCGCCGGGGAGACCGAGCCTTAGGCGGGCCCCGGAAAGCCCGTGGGAAGAGCCCCTGCGCCATAATAAAAAAAAACGCGCCAAATGAAGTGAACTTCGAAATGACGCGTTTTTTAGTTTTATTTTACTTCAGACTGATTTTTACTGTTCTTCTTCAAAAATCTTTGCAATCTGCTCTTTGTAGATTTCTGTGAGCCTGTAGCGCATAATTTCCTGCTTTGCGGAAAGTTCAACACCAACTTCAAAAGGTTTTGTAATGAGGGCAAACTTGTTTATGCGCTCGAACATTTTAAAGCCGTTCTTTGGATTAACCAGAGTGTTAATCTCTGAATCGTAGAGTTTTAAGATATCGTCAGACTTAAGGAGATTTTCGTATGTGTCGTACTGAAGTCCGTTTTCTGCGGCATAGCTCTTGATTTCTTCTTCGTCAACCAGAATCAGGGCGCCCAGATATTTCTGGTCCTGTCCAACTATAACCGACTGTTTGATAAAGCGGGATTCGTTCAATTTCTGCTCAATCGGTACAGGTTCAACGTTTTCACCACCGCGAAGAACGATTGTATCCTTTTTTCGACCCTTGATAACGATTTCGTCGTGAATTGTCATCATTCCCAGGTCGCCTGTGTCCAGCCAGCCATCTACAGTCATAACTTTAGCGGTAAGGTCAGGGCGCTTGTAGTAGCCCCGCATTACGGTTCCACCCTTTACCTGAATTGAACCGAATTCTCCACGTTTCAGGATGAAGCCGTCTTCAGGGTCAACGATTCTGGCTTTTACGCCGCGGATTGGTGAACCAACATTTCCAAATATCGGGCAGGAAATTGGGCGTACACCAATAACCGGTGCGGTTTCAGTCATTCCGTAGCCTTCTACGATATTTACGCCGATTGCCCAGAAGAATTCGTCGATATTTTTTGGATAAGCACCGCCACCTGCAACACCTGCGCGGAAGTTTTTACCCAGCATAGCCTTGATTTTGCGGAAAACAATCAGGTTTCCCAACCCTTTGAGAGGCCAGAGAAGAAGCCAGGGGATAAAGAAAATGAACCACCATGCTACAGTGTAGTAGCGGGTAAAACAAGGGTTCTGGTTCAGCATCTTTCTTTGCATGCGGGAGTGGATGATAGCAACTTTTACAAAGAAGTTGAAAAGTGCGTAGGTGAGTCCGCCGGCTTTTCTCATTTTGCGATAGATTCCGTCGTAAACGGCTTCGAAAACTCGAGGAACGGCCGGGAGAAGTACAGGATGTACTTTCTGAAGGTCAGCCAGGAGAATTGAACCGATTGGTTTTGAATAGCAGATTGTAACTGCCTGGATGAGGATTACATATTCTACAAGGCGTTCAAAAACGTGCCATACTGGAAGAACTGAAAGGGCTACTTCTCCAGGATTAAGGAAGATTCGTTCCTGGAGTTCGTCCAGCTGAGTCAAAAAGTTACCGTGTGTGAGTTCAACACCCTTTGGAGTTCCTGTTGTTCCGGAAGTAAAGATGATGCAGGCTAAATCGTCCCACTGACCTTTTTCCAGTTCTTCTTCAATTTTGCCGTTGTTTTCGATTCTGTAGGTCTGTCCTTCTTTTAAGAGGCTTTCATAGCTTTTTACTTCAATTTTATTTTTTTCAGCTTCTTCAAGCACTTCCTGGCCAGGCATGTCAAAGGCGATGATTTTCTGAAGGGAAGGAAGTTTTTCTCTGATTGAAAGAATTTTCTTAATCTGGGAAGCGTTTTCTGCAACCATGTATTTGCATTCTGTAATTGAAAGGATTGCTTCCAGGTCATTTATTGTTGCGTCGCAGCCACGAGGAACATCAATAGCGCCTATGCTCATGATACCCATGCTTATCTGCTGCCATTCTTTTCTGTTGTCTGAAATTAAACCGATTAAGTCTCCGCGGACTACTCCGTTTGAAAGAAGACCTGCGCCAGCGTCAAGAGCTGTTTTATAAAGCTCGCGGTAAGTTACCGGTGCAAAGTTTCCGTCCTTCTGTTTTGAAAGCTGAGCAATAATTTCCGGAAAATCAGAAGTTGTCTTTCTGAGCATTTTTGGGAGTGTCTGTTCCATAAAATCTCCTTTGATTTTTTCCTTTATGACAATTTTTTAAATTTTGTCTAAAACCTTTACCCCTAGTATATCTATTTGTAAATTGAAAAGCAAGATTTCAAACAGCAAGATTGCGACATTTTATTTTTGAGGGTATAATTACGCTTATGGCTTATAGTGAAATTCTATCTTCTTTTATTGGAAATTTGTTTAAAGGCAGTGAAGAACGCATTCGTTTTTTATCTTTGACAGAAGGAATGATGAAGCAGCTGCCGGATGTTTTTCCTGAAAATGTAATTAAAATAGACCTGATAAACGACTATACCCCAACCAAACCTTTTGTGGAACTCCTTTCACTTAATCCACCTCGTCCGGAAGTAATCGACAAAACCGCATATTCTTTGCACCGTGATGTTTTTAAATCTTACTTTGAAAACAGAATGGCAAAAGACAGGCTTGACCTGGTAATTGAAGAGGAAGTTTTTTACGAGAGAAGCAGATTCCGTGACACAATAACCAACTTTTTCCACTATTTTTTTGAAGGTGATGTAATTGTCCTGAATTCCCAGGAAATGGGGCAGGAAGCAATAGACATTATCAGAAGTCTGGAAAAGACTTCTTTTAACGGGCGCATTATTTTCTGCTTTGATTCAATCAAGGTGGAAGCCGCTCCAAAGAATGTAATTGATTTTTTTGAAGAAATAAGCACTCAGAAGAACTTTTTTGATATTTCCAACATCAAGGATACAGATTCCTTAAAGCCAAGCAGTGACGATTTAATTGAAGATTTACCGGATTTTGATCTTCTTTACAATTCTTTTAGAAATAACCGCCTTTTCCTTTCTGTAGACCAGAACAGGCATCTGGCTGACTGGGTTGCTTCCCGTTTTGATAAATTCGGCTACAACACCTTCCAGAGCAGGGCTCTTCAGATGGAAAGCGGAATTGCCTATTTCTACGCTGAGCAGAACGATTCTGCAACCCTTTGTTTTAACAGCGTTCTTGAAGCCCAGTACGATGATGAAATGAACATCATGGCATTAATATATCTTGCCAAGGTAATGGCAGAAAAGAATTCCAATGCTACGGCTTTAAAATATGCAACTCTGGCAAAGCAAAAACTGGCAAGCTCCAAGGATTCTCCTCTGTATGCCCTTGCCATGATGATGGAATACATAATTACAGAGCGTTCTGACAACGAGGATGCGGTAAAGAAGTACAAGCGGGTTCTGGAACTTTTGAAAAAGAACAAGCTGACGAACAATTATGTAAAAACCCTGCTGGTTGTTCCATGGTATGCCGTTTCCAGCGACCGTTACAGGCCTGAAGTTCTGGAAAATATCGAAGAAGCTTTTACTCTGGCAAACGAGCTGGACAACAAATTTGTTCTTTCAACAGCCTGTCACTGGCGAGGAATTATCCTTTCTTACGCAGGAGACCCTGACGAAGCCCTGGACTGGTACTTCAAATGTAACGATTTGAGAACCCGCATCGGCGACCTTCTTTCCATGATGAAGATTCGTAACGGTCTTTCCTATGAAGCTCTTTCCAG
>JAILKG010000002.1 GCA_024693915.1 Treponema sp. | reverse complement strand
AACAACAGCCACAGAATCCTTAGAAAGTGAACTGGAAGATTTCTCTATATATACATTCGCAGGTGCATCAGCAAGCATAAGATTTGTTGTGAGAGGAACAACAATTACAGTTCGGAGTTCTTTAATGTTAAATTCGTTTGTCTGAACAATAACTACAGGGCGACGAAATCCAGTCTCACTACCAAACGGAACTCCGTAATAGCCCAATAAATCTCACCACGAGTCATTTTTAGTCAGTTTCCTCCAGGAATCAAGTGTAGCACCACAATAAGCTGTCTGCTCGTTCTCTGGAATCTTTGAATATATTGCAGCAAGTTTTTCAGATATATCTTCTGATTTTCTCGACTTGTTTTTTACCTCATACAAAAGGAACTGAACAAAATGCTCTACTTGCACATAATATTCTTCAGGCAAAGTCTTTATTTGTTTTTCCAAAACTTCATATGGCATTCTGAACCTCCTTATGATTTATAATTATAACATATTTTTGTGAAAAAGATAAAAAAAGGATTTACAACCAAAAAATTGTAAATCCTCGTAACAGTGGGCCATCTTGGACTTGAACCAAGGACCAAGGGATTATGAGTCCCCTGCTCTAACCACTGAGCTAATGGCCCAATCAAGAGAGAATTATATCAGAAAATCGCTTTTTTCGTCAATATCGCGAATTGATGGATATTGACGGGAAGTCCTCAAATCTGATTTCACAGCTTTATCTCCGCCAGCACACAATTTGCTCCCTGAAAATTCACTCACATAAGTTTATCTATTAAATTTAACAATGAAAATCGACCCAATGCAAATCAACAGGATAAAAAAAACGCCCTCTTGCAAAAGAAGGCGTTTTCATTTCTAGCCGGTTACCTTTTGGCACCCTGTACCAGTTTAGTCCGCTAAAAGATCCATACTCACCAGTTTTAGTCGGTTGCCTGCGGCAACCTAAACGATTTTTGTCCCTTATCGGCCAAAAATCGCCGTTCTCCCAAATCAGGAAAACGGCGACTCATTTATTTCTTTTCGACCGCGAGTTTCCCTGTTTTTCGCGAAGCGAAAATCGGCTCGGGTTTTGAGCCGAAAGGGAAACTCGTAATTAATTTAAGCGAAACTTAAATTAATGGTTTCATTGCAGTCATGTAAGCACGGAGCTTGCGTCCAACTACTTCGATAGGGTGTTCGCGGATTTCTGCGTTTACGGCAACAAGTTCTGCATTGTTTACGCTGTTATCCTTAACGTTCAAGCCCTTTCCGATAACTTCTGTAGTTACCTTTGGCATAAGGTCTTTTTCCATCATAGGAGCAGCAACATTTGCAAAGAGGTAGCATCCGTATTCAGCAGTATCAGAAATAACGCGGTTCATTTCGTAGAGACGCTTTCTGTCGATAAGGTTAGCAATAAGAGGAACTTCGTGGAGTGATTCGTAGTAAGCTGATTCAGGTTTGATTCCTGCGTCAACCATTGTTTCGAATGCAAGTTCACAGCCAGCTTTAACCATTGCAACCATCACAAGTAAGTAAAAGCTAAAAAATTGCTCCATGTTTTCGCAATTTTTTTTAACGCTTTTTCTATCCATATCTTGTAAAAGTATTCCTGCTCGCTGATTTCAGCTAAAGATTCTTTCTGGCTTTCGAATGGAAGTTTATTAATTTGAGGGGCAAAGTCTTGCCCCTAGGCTCAACCCTTCGGTTTTCGCCATACCCCATTCTAGCGGGGACACCCCGCAACGCCCCGAATAAAACTATTCTACATCTGCAACAAGAAGTACTTTACTAGTATTTAGAAGATACTCTCTTTTATGCTGCTTGAATTTTAAATATTCTGAGTATTTTGACAACATCAACTTCTTTATATATTTTTCCATATAATCGTAGTCGGGATTGCCGGAAGAATCGATTGGAAGAACAATGTTCTGAGCCTTCATTCTCTTTTCGTTAAATTTATATGCATATAAAAATTTACATTTTTGTTGAAGTATATTTGTTTTCATAAAAAGTAATACAAATTTATTATCATTCGAGTTTCTTAAATGAAACCGTTTTACATCATCTGAGAAAATACATTCATAAGGATGATAAAAATTTTCAACAACACTTCCATTATAGTTCACACCAAGTACATTTTTATCAAGCGAATTATTTGTATTTGAAACAAAATTTGTAATTCCATTATTTGAGTCCGAGGCTCCAATAAAAGGCCTTATTCCATTTTCCATATTTGCAACAGTAAGTCGCTTCCCAGCTTTTATTTCAAAAATATTAGTAAGTTTAAATTCCTTCCAGTCCTTATCTTCCAACTCTTCAATTTTTTCAATAGAGCCAATTTCTTCAAGCCGTTTCAACGCATATTTTCTGTATTCTTCCAATTTTTGATTTTCGATTTCTTTTATATATGCTTCCATAAAATCATAATCGATTTCACCAGCATCATTAATTGGAAGAAGAATTATTTGTCGTCTGATTCTCTCTTGTGCAAACTTATAACCATATCCATATTTTGACAAAGTTGCTTTATCGATAGTCTGCTTTTCAAACAGCCCAATAAATTTAGAGATATACGAAGAATCCTTACTTTCTAATTTTTCTACATGGTCTGTAGCAATAAAGTCATGTCCTTGATAAGAAACGAAACCTATTGTTGCACTATCAATAGTTAATACACCACCTTTTTCAGTTGGTGCATTCTGATAGAAATTATCAAGAGCATTATTTGTTGCAGAACATGTAATTCTTGGAACACTACCATTTATAATTAACTCTTGAGGTTTAGTTGTTAGTGTTCCGCCAACATTAAAAACATCTGAAATCTTGAACTCTTTCCACTCTCTGTCTGTCAGTTCATATTTAAAGTTTTTTTTTATATCTTCTGATTCTGCATTTTCAAAAAGATATTTTCTATCCTGCATTATCATTGAAAACTCAAAAGTCAGATAATCGCCGACGGTCTTTTCAAAGTCTTTATCAGTAGGAATTTCATCATTGAAGTAATAGAAACTGTGAAGCCATTCATCTTCTGCTGTAATCGTAGTTTTTACGCAGAACTTTGTAGGCGCTTCAATTCTGTCAAACCAAACATCAAGCAAATGCTGTTTCTTGTCTTTTGCGCTT
>JAILKG010000322.1 GCA_024693915.1 Treponema sp. | reverse complement strand
GACATTATCTCTTTATAGTTTCTGACGGAAGAACAGATGAAAGCGAGGGCCTCAGCATGTATCAGCTGGCTTTATTTGCAAAATCTCTGGGTGCCCAAACTGTACAAAGCAAATCATCATCTACAATAAGATTGTCAACTGTGCAAAGTTTATCAAAAGATGATTTTTCTTCAATTAAGTTATCAACACTACAAAGATCTGCGTCAGAAAAGTTTGAGGATGAAGAATTATCCATAAGCAGATTGTCAACTGTGTAAAGATTGTAATTATCATCCATATTCAACTTTTCTCCTGAACAGAAAGTGTTTACAAGTTTGTCTTCCTGTTTTTCACTGTATTTTTTACTTTCTTTATTATTAATTATAGAAAGATAATCTTCCATCAGTTCTTCTTTTGTCTGATTTTCCTTTTGTCTGATTATGCCAAAAACTTTTAAGAATTCTGACTTTTTAATATCTTCTTCTGAAAAATTAGAAGGCACAAAAAGAATTATCTTTACCGGCTCATCAAAAAGTTCAGATGAAGTAAACTGACAGAGGACTTTCCAGTGTCGGGGAAAATCCTCTGTATCTATAATTATGATTTCTGGAGAAATTTCTTCTATATTATCCAGAGCTTTCATAAAGTATCTGTAGTGAATGGGACTGTTTCCACTTTCCCTTACTGCAGCAATTAAAAGCTCTGTCTTTTTATCATTCTCAGAAATCAAAAGCGCTTTCATTATTCAGTTCCCAAATTTGTTACTGTATAATCGTAAATCTGCCAGATTCCTTCCCGCTGGCGAACTTTATAAACATACTTTTTCTTTTCGTGGTAATTTGGATATTTAAACCATTCTGTAACCGTTACTGAACCGGTTGTCTGATTGTAAACAGTCTGTTCAATCTGGAACTTTTCAGGGATTGCAACAATATCACCGTCAATTTTGGCTTCCATCAAGTCTGTTTTGTAATTTTCAAGCATTCTTGCTTTTTCATCTGCAGAAACTTCACGGAATTTTCTTTTTACGCTGCTTGTTCTCTGAATCATTGCTTCAACATCCATGTAGAGGAAATACTGATCCCAGAGAGATTTTTGACGGGCAATAATTGTCTGTTCAACAACTTTATCAGGTGAAATTTCTTCAGGCTTTAAAAGCTCTGCAGTTTTTGCCTTAACAGGAAGTACTGTGGAAGATGCTGCAGAAGGAGAAGGGCGAACTTCCATTGTAAGTCTGTTGGAAGTTATTGAAATATTTTTTGATTTATAAAGTTCCGGATAAAGAACCAGCTCTATATAATAGATAGAAGGTTCAGGAATATCCACATAGTCCTTGAGATTCTCTACAAAAGAATATTCTTCCCCAGTTTCTAGGGCAATTTCTCTGAAGTAGACAGTCTGATTTGTTGTTCTTTTTCTTGTAAGTCTTTCAGTCTGTTCCAGCTTTGTATTTTTTAATGTATAGGCATTAAAATCCACGCTGAACATTCTGTCATCAGCAAGCTTAAAGCGCAAAGTTTCCGTAGAATTATTTTTGATGGAAATATGCACAAAAACAGGATTGGAATCAGCATCTCCAGGATAATACATAGTCCTGTCATAATATTTTATGTAGACGCTTGCACCATCAAAATTCTTTGAAAGTCCCTGAGCCAGAAGGCGGTCGCCAAAAATAAATAAAATTGATATAATAAGGAATAATTTTCTCTTCATATTTATATTATCGGTAAAAAAAATGATTTCATTATCAACAAATTACATATCTGAAGTCTTACATAATTATACAGATTTTAAAAATACTGTAAACAAAATTTCTTCTCTTTCACCTAAAAATTCGCTGAATGTAATCGGCTTAAAAGGAGCTCTAAACGCATATTTTATTATCGATTATTTAAAAGATATTTATGCAAAAAGGCTTCAAAATGTAAAATATCAGGGAACAAGTTTTTCTGCAAATTCTTCTGTTGAATTTAAAAGGGATATTTTTGAACGCCTGCTTGTAGTTGTTCCAGGAGATCGTGAAGCTGAGGTTTTAAAAGGAGATATAGAAACAGTTTGTCCTCAAGCCAGTGTTAATGTTCTTCCTCTATGGGGAACCCAGGCCTATAAGGCCGCTGCCTTAAATTCAGTTATTTTTGGAAAAAGGGCAGGCTTCTTTTCAAAACTTGCCTTCTGTAAAAACAGAAATGACTTTTCAAAAGCATTTGATTTTAAACCTGAAATTTTTATTGTTCCATACAAAGCTCTTGCAACGCCCCTTCCTCCAAAAGAATATGTTCAGGGATTGAGTTTTTATCTTAAAAAAGGGCAGAGCCTAAATACAATAGAAGTTTCGGAGAAGCTCATTAAACTGGGCTATACCAGAGTTCCAAGAGTTCAGGTCAGGGGTGAATTTAGTCTTCGAGGAGAAGTTTTAGACATCTTTCTTCCTGAAAATGAGCTTGCCAGCCGCATAATATTTGACTTCGATACTATAGAAAATATCCGCTCTTTTGACATTGAAAGCCAGAATACAGTTTCCGATATAGATAACCTTTTGATTTACCCCATGAAGGAAGTCATCTGGGACCAGGACTTAATTGAAAAACTAAAAGAACTTCTTTCGGATGAAAGAAACTGCCTTTCTGAAGAAATGAGCCTTTCAGCTTCTGAAAATGGATCTGATTCAGCTGAAAATAACAATATAAAAAAAATTATTCCCCGTCTTTCTTTTAC
>JAILKG010000315.1 GCA_024693915.1 Treponema sp. | reverse complement strand
ACCGCGTAGATCAGGGCAAGAATAAACCTGCACTGAAGAACCCTCTCTTCTTTTGTGTCAGAAGAAGAAGCGGTTACCACCTGCTCAAGATATAAAAGGGCATCTTCGTAATGTGAAAGTTTTGTATAGCAGAGTCCCAGATAATATGCTAAATCGTTTGAGTCAGCTCCCGAATCGGAAGGAAGAGAAAGAAAAAAAGTCAGGGCATCGGAATATTTTTTATTTTTATAGTAATTTATACCCTGAGAAAGCACATTTCCACTCATATTTTTACCCACCTAATTAAAATATGATTTGTCTATTTTATATCGAAAAACAAAGACAGTCTATAGTAAAAATTACCTTAAATCTGAATCAAATGAAGAAAAAGGAAGGGCAAAAGGATCTGCATAAACCGAAGAAAATACGGCATATCCGGAATTGGAATACCAGGCGTCGCTATAATCTTCAGCTTTTTCAAGGGGAGATGAGTCCTTTAGTGAGCCAATAATATAGTCTCCTTCTTTTTTGAAGGACATTGTGTCCCGGTATTTTCTGACTGAAAGGAGGTCAGTATATTTTAAGCCTTTATATTCATTAAAGCCGCTTTTTTCACACAGGTTTCTTGCGTTTAAGTTTACAAAACATTTTTTTCCGTCTGTAAAGTTCAAAAGATATTCCAGCTTATTTTCCACCAGTCTGGCAAGAGGAAAAAAATCAGCCTTTTCCCCCTCCCTTACATCAAGGCTAAGGGCAATAGAAGGACAGCCGGCCAAAACCGCCTCTCTGGAAGCTGCACATGTTCCTGAGTAAATTATATCCGTACCAAGATTGGGGCCGGCATTAATTCCCGAAATAACAAGATCTATTTTTTCCTCTAAAAAACCGCTTTTTAAGGCAAGAACAACGCAGTCCGCAGGAGTACCGGAGCAACTCCATACATCTTTTTCATGCTGACGGATAGAAAGTCCATTGAACATGGTAATTCCATGAGAAACAGCAGAACGGTTCCTGTCCGGAGCAATAAGAAAAACTCTGTGCTTTTTTAAGAGCTCTTCCCTTAAAATATTTATTCCCGGAGCAGAATAACCGTCATCATTTGAGAGGAGAATATTCATAAAAACTTAAGCCTTAACTATGGAAGCACCATCGCTGGAGGTAACTTCATAGCATGAAGGATGGAAACCGAATATATGCTCATATTCAGAAAGTTTCTGCTTAAATTTATCAACGTCGCTTTCCCTTAAAAGGGTGTAGATACAGCGACCAAAGCCTTTTCCTGTGATACGGCCGCAGGAAACAGGCTCCCTGATATTTTCAAGATTAGGTTCAATTTCAATAACCCGCTTTAATATCCAGTCAATTTCAGGACAGGAAAGATCGTAGTAATCCCTCAGGCTTTCGTAACTGTGATTTATGGTTCTGGCAAAACGGCTGAAATCGTTTTTTTCCAGGGATTTTACGGCTTCAAGAACATCTCCGTGTTCCCTCATTACACAAAGCAGCTTTCGCCTTGTATCTTCACTTACCACACTAAGCTCTTCGTTGATGTCAGTTACATTATTTATGTACTGCCAGCCCCCAAAAGAACCTGCTTTAGTTTCCTTCATATCACCCAGAATAAGGGCATTTTCCGGCTCAAAGAGGCTTTCTTCGTTCCAGAGGGAAATGCGTGGAACCCTCAGGTCCACCAGGAGTATTTTTTTATTCTCAAAGGGAATATCAATGTGGGCGTAGGAATTTTTATGGTGATCGGTAATTATAAAAGAGCCCTTTCTGGAAAAAAGAGCAGCGTTATTGTCCGAATTATAGTTTTCCTGCTGTAAAAAGAGGCGGTTTCCCCTTTCGATAACCTGAAGAACTTCCGGCATGCTCATATTTGGTGCATAAAGCTGCTTAAGGCAGATTGCAGATGCCGCTTTTATTGCAGAAGTAATTCCAAAACCTGCAGAAGGCAGTATCTCTGAATAAATAGTGATATCCGTTCCACCGATTTCAAAACCGCCAGAAGCAAAACCATAAAATATAGCCTTTACAGCATTAGCCCATTTATCTTCTTTTTTGAATTTAAGTGAAGTAAGGTTTGCTCTTTTTCTGTCATTCATCTGAGCAAAAAAAACTCTGACTGAAGAATCTTTCCTTTTAGATGCGCATATGTAAACAGGCAGATTTACTGCCATCGAAAGTGTCTTATCCTTGAAAAACCAGGAATGTTCTCCAATCAAATGAAATCTTCCCGGAGCTTTTGCCACAACATCAGGCGCCACCCCGTATTCTTCCTGATGAACTGAAAAAATCTCTTCCATAGAGCTTTAAAACCTCGCACTAAATATGAACAACGAACTATAGAGTTATTGAGTTTTTTAATTTATATGTTTAAAATATTAAATCAATGAATCGAATTTTACAAGTTTTTTATATTATTTTTTCTTCTCTGCTGATTACAGCCGCCATTCCAAATGAAATTCTTCTCTTTGGTTCGCCTGTACTTGCTTTTTGCGCCCTGATTCCCTTTTATTTTGTCTATACAAAGCAAAGCTCATATCTTGAAGCAGGCTTAAACTTTGCCCTGCTGGCTTTCCTTACCCAGTTGTTTTCCAGCTGGTGGCTGGGATCTTTTAAAGAATTTGCCTTTGTGACCTTGTTTTTTACCTGCTTTGGAACAAGCCTTGAAGCTTTTGCTGCAGGGCTTCTTCTCTACATGCCTTTTTCAAAATCTCAAAGAACAAGAATTCTCCGGGAAAGAAAAAGCCTTGCATATACTTCTTTTATTCCCATGAGAAGCCTTTATTTTGTTATTGTCTATGTTTTTTACGAACACATGAAATCCATAGGCTTTTTAGGCTACCCCTGGGGAACCCTTTCCATGGGGCTTTACAGGTTCTCACTTCTAACACAAATTGCAGACATAACCGGAACCTACGGACTTACTTTTTTTGCCGCCCTTGCCTCTGCAATCATTGCTGAAATATTTATTCTTATTGTTGAAGAACCTAAAATTTTAAAACACCTGATTACAAGAAATTATTCAAAAATTCGAAGAAAATATCCGGTTGTCCATTCTCTGGCCTCTGTAATTTTTCTTTTTTCAGCCCTTTTTGCCCTCAGTCTCCTATACGGAAGCAGCAAAACTCTTTTTAAAAAGCAGCCTGTAAAATATCTGGGAACAATTATGGTTCAGCAGAACAAGGATCCATGGAAACAGAAAGACGATAACGAAACCATTCGGGTAAGTCAGGAATTAACAACTAAAGAAATAAATCTCCTTAAAGAAAAGGGACAAAAAGCTGATTTAGTTGTCTGGAGCGAAGGCTGCCTGAGATACTCCTTCCCATCTGCCGCAGTTCACTATAAATATTTTCCGGCCGGCAGTCAGCTTACAAAATTCATAAAAGATTCAGGTCTTCCTTTTATTTTCGGCGGTTCCTATGTGATAAACGAAAGTCCCCGCCAGTCAGTAAACGCAACCATTCTCTATGACTCCAAGGGAGAATTCCGGGGCTTCTATGGAAAAATGCACCTGGTCCCTTTTGCAGAAGTTATTCCTTTTGCAGATATTCCCGCTGTAGCCTCTTTCCTAAAAAACAAGCTGAAAGTTCCAACCGGCTGGCACCCTGGTAACCAGTATGTCTATTACGACATAATGGGAAACTCTCCAAAAAACAAAATACTTTCCCCGGTAAATGTAATCAACCTTTCAGACAGTGCAGAAATTCAAAAGCAGAAGGAAAACCAGCCCCCTCTTGTCAGGATTTCTACACCAATCTGCTACGATGACGCTTTTCCAGATGTATGCGTTCCAATGTTTAACAACGGAAGCGAACTTCTTGTAAATCTTACAGACGATTCCTGGTCCCAGAGAATATCCTCCGAATACCAGCATTTTGTAGTTTCAAGTTTCAGGGCCATAGAATTAAGAACCACCCTGGCCCGCTCAACCAACTCAGGGTACACATGCGTAATTTCCCCGGAGGGAAAAGTTCTCTTTGATCTTCCTCTTTTTGAGGAAAAAGCCGGCTTTTTCAATATTCCTGTCTATCCACACAAAAAAACCATTTATTCCAGATTTGGAAACTGGCTGCCCTGGCTATTCAGATTTTTTCTGATTGCCCTTGCCATAAGAGAATACATTTTATTCAAAATACCTGCAGAAGTAAGCAGCGAAAGGAATCTGAAAAAAAAGCAGAGAAAGAAGAAATAATACTTGCTTTTTTTGGATATTGTGTTTTAAGATAGATAAGATATTGAAAAACGCTATAGATGTGGGAGGATATTTATGCGTTGTCCATACTGCGGAAGTCTTGACGACAAAGTTGTAGAATCAAGAACAATGGCAAACGGAGAAAGCA
>JAILKG010000298.1 GCA_024693915.1 Treponema sp. | reverse complement strand
CCCAAGTCGCGGGTACGGCTTACCCAACCATTCAATACAACTTTCTTACCAACATCAGCGGCACGCAATTCGCCGCAGGTAACAGTACGCTTTGTAGATTCCATTTTATTTCCCAAAAGGCAGCCTGTTTCTAACAATCTTAATGTTTTTCACAAACCACCGAATTTAATAATTTCAATAGACCATTTTAATGAGATAGCGCCTTTTGTACAATTGATTTTTTAAAGCTATCTTCCTATTTATTACCACAAAGCCAGAATACTCATTTTTTTCCGGAGGTTCCCTTCATCCGCCCGACTAAAGCGGGCAGCTGAAGGTCGCTACGTTCCGTCCTTCGCCTTTCGGCTCATCGTCCTCGTCACTCGCCAGGGCTCGCTCCTGCGGTCGACTTCGGGACTTCACATCGCTAACCTTTTTTCTTCCCTCATAAAAATCTTCTTGTCCAAAAATCAATAATGCGGTTAAAATATTATTTATGGAAGAAATGCAGACTCAGGGACAGGGAAAAATTGCCGTCCTGATTGACGCCGAAAATACAAATTACAAAAAAATTTCAGATATAATTCAGGAAGTTTCACTCTACGGCCACATAATCACAAAAAGAGCCTACGGAAACTGGAAAAACTGCGCGGAAGGCTGGGTAAAGGCCATTAAAAACAATGCCATCACTCCGATTCAGCAGTTCGAAAATTCAAAGGGAAAAAACTCCAGCGACATCACCCTTGTAATCGATGCCATGGATTTACTCTACAGCAAAAAATACGATACTTTTGTAATCGTTTCCAGCGACAGCGACTTTACAAAGCTTGTAACCCGCATCCACGACGACGAAATTTTCGTCATCGGTGTAGGTGAACAAAAAACTCCGGAATCCCTGATAAAAGCCTGCGACGAATTTATTTATATAGAAAATATTGAAACCGATTCAGCAGAAACAGATTCCACTGGTCAGGCGCAAAAAGAGCCGGAAAAAGAGGCTGCAGCAGAAATCACCAGACTTAAAAGCAGCGACAAGAAAAAACTCATTCAGCGCCTTAAAAAAATTGCAGAAACCGAAAAATACGCCGATGAAGACGGCTGGGTAAACATCGGTTCTGCGGGTTCAATTTTAAAACGCCAGGATCCTGGCTTTGACTCCCGCTCCTACGGCTATCCTTCCCTGGTAAAACTCATAGAATCTTTAAACCAGAATTTTGAACTTCAGCGCCGAAAAAATTCCAGCGGACTGGCTGTAATCGTAGAATATCGCAATAAACCAAAAAAAGGCCTCTTCAGCATCTAGAGTTCAGAATATAAAGAATCGGAGCTGTCTTATGCTTCTGTGTGCTAACTGCATTTCGACAGGCTCCGCTTTATGACTCTTCTGATGGTTAAACAGGCAAAAAGTTATAAATCTTAAAAACGGAGAAAACAATGGGTGACAATCAGCAGCTCTACCAGAAACTTGTAATTTTACGAGATTCCATCAAAAACAAAGAAAAAATCAAAACAGGTCGCACCCCACAGGTGTGCAGCGATGAATCCCTGCAGGAAATCGCAAAATATCATCCAAAAGTTCTGCGTGACTTTGAAGGAATCCACGGAATCGGAAAAAGCTTTATAGAAAAATATGGTCAGCTTTTCCTGGATGAAGTGGCTAAATTCGACGACAAGGACGTGGCAGCACCCCTGACAGCAGAAGTCACAAAAACCCTAAAAGAACTGGAAAAAAATCTTATCACATTAAATAAAAGAAACCGTCTTTTGTATTCCGGCACACTCAGAACAAAAGACGGATGTGACCTTTCAGAAGACGCACCTCAGGAAATTCTTGATCTGCTCTTTGGCAAAAAAAACAAGGTTATAATCAAAAACGATGAACTCGGCTCCGCTTCGGCCAATAATAATACTTCTTCGACCCAATATGACTCTTCTTGGGCCAGGGACGACTCTTCTTCCCCTCAAGAGGACTCTTCCCCAGTTGCTGTTGCGTCTAAAGGGGCGCGCACTGGAAATACCCTTTCCACCTATAAAAAAATCGTTCAACTTTTGCGCGAAACAAACAAGGACTTCAAGGACAAGGGACAGAACAACCTGTGGATTGCCTATCCTTTTGTTATGGGAAAATTTGCTAAAGGCGAATTTGATGTGCGCGCCCCTCTTTTCTTTTTCCCGGTAAAGGCAGAAAAAAACTCCAGCCAGATTGTCCTTACAAGAGATTCTTCCAGAGACGGAATTTTTAACAACGCCCTGATTCTTGCAAACGACAAGTTTAATGGCGTAAGGAAGCCACTTCCAAACCCTGACCCGGACGATAACTTTAAAAGCGAAGATGAAACAATAAACGGCTGTATAAATTTTTATAAGGAAAATGACCTTGTAATACAAGCTCCGGAAATAGAAAAAATTGTAAAATTCTTTAATTACACCCAGAAAACTTTTCCAAAATACAACAAGGGCGAACTGACCATCGTTAAAAATCTTGTAATCGGCCGCTACCAGATTTGCGACAGCACAATTCAAAAAGATTACGACGAGCTTCTTGAAAAAAAACTGAGCACAAAACAGATAAACGACCTGCTTTCCTCTTTTTCTACAGTAAACGAAAGCCAGGATTTTGGCGAAAAAGAAAGCAAGGCCAACGAAGAGGCTATCACCGACATTTCAGAAAAAAATCTCCTCTACATCAACAGCCTGAACAGCTCCCAGGAACAGGTAATCGACACAATAAACAGACTTGACCAGCTGGTAATCCAGGGACCTCCGGGAACCGGAAAATCACAGATTATCACCAGCCTTATTTCCCACTTTATTCTGCAGGACAAAACCGTTCTTATGGTTTCAGAAAAGAAAACCGCCCTGGATGTAGTCTATTCCCGTCTGGGAGAACTTTCCCGCTATGCCCTGCTTATCGACGACGTGGGAAACAAGGACGATTTTTACAGGCAGGTTTCAGGGATGCTTTCCAGCGCCGCAGATACAAGCAAGCGCACAAGTGAACTGATGACAGTTTCTGCCAAAATCGACAGCGATGTCAGCGCTCTAAGTGTGATTGCAGACAAAATTTATACAGATCAAAAAATCGGCGTTGCCCCTTTTGTTCTCTACGAAAATTCTCACAAAATTGATTCAAAAGATATGAATTCTGTAAAAGCCCTGATGAAAATTCAGAACAACGCCGATCCAAAACTTTTTGAAATGACTTATGAAGAGCTGGAAAGCGCCCGCTCTTCTTATAATGATGAAGAACTCTGCTCAAAAACTGCTTTTTACCTGACCACAAGCACAAATTCCCCTTGGATTGACTATTTTAAAAGCGACCTGACCGAATATCAGACCGCAGAATTAGCAGTTTTCTTTGAAGATAAAAAATGC
>JAILKG010000278.1 GCA_024693915.1 Treponema sp. | reverse complement strand
CGCGCATTAATGCGCTAGACGCTGTTTGTGGCTGGGGAACTATTGTATGCCGCTTTCGCGGCAACCACAAACAGAGTCTTTTTTGTCCGCGGCATGCTTCCCCATTCCAATTTTTTTATGTATAGAATTCATAATTCGTTTGCCCTCTGCCAGACAATATCTGGCCTGAAAACGACTGGAAGTTTTAGAGTATTTTAATAATTTCTTTCATGCGGTATTATAGTAGTGAAAAAAAAATACGTTGTGAGGCTAAATATGAAAAACTATTTTGATTTAAGGGATCAGACAGCTCTTGTAACCGGCTGTTCAACAGGGCTTGGAGTTCAGATGGCAAAAGCTCTTGCAAACCAGGGGGCTAACATTGTGGCTCTTGCAAGACGAAAAGATAAAATTGAAGAAGTTTGCAGGGAAATTGAAAAATATTTTTCTGTAAAAACTCTGGCAATTCAGTGCGATATTACAGACACTGAAAAAGTTGATTCTGCAATAGATCAGATTCTTGAAAAATTCGGAAGACTGGATATTGTGATAAACAATGCAGGAACAGGGGCTGTAGCTCCTGCAGAAGACATTACGGACGACCAGTTCTACAATGAAATGAACATAGACCTTTTTGGTTCTTTCAGGGTTGCCCGGGCAGCTGCAAAAAAAGCAATGATTCCAGCAAAATACGGAAGAATTATAAACATTTCTTCAATGTATGGACTTGTGGGAAATAAGGTTGCTCCATGTTCCCCTTATCACGCTGCAAAAGGCGGCGTTGTAAACATGACCAGAGGTCTGGCTTCTGAATGGGGAAAATATAACATCACCGTAAACGTAATCTGTCCAGGGTATTTTTATTCTCCACTTACAAAAGAAACCCTGGACTCAGACTTTTTCCAGCAGAATGCACAGACCATGATTCCCCTTGCCCGCTACGGTAATGAAGGTGAACTGGACTCTGCCGCTATTTTCCTGGCAAGCCCTGCCTCCTCCTATGTTACAGGAGTAATTCTTCCTGTAGACGGCGGCTACACAGCAATGTAAAAAAGCCGGATATTTCGGCAAAAAAAAATCCGGCCCGTGGTGAAGTACACTGAAGTGCACTTCACCACGGGCCGGATTATTTTTTATAGAAAACTAGTCCACCAGCTTTCGATTTTTCAGTTCGCCAAGAATCAGTTCAACAATCTGTTCCGGATTATAATTTGCAGTATCGATTATCATGTCACAAAAATCGTACTTGTTGTTATCGATATTATAAAGTTTAAGATAGCGGCGGCTGTCTTCAGAATCCCTCATGGCGGTAAAGCTCTTTATTTCTTCAAGGTCGCCGCCTTCCCTGTTCAAAATGCGCTTTGCCCTTGTGTCGTCGCTGGCGTATAGGTAAACCTTCAAATCGGCTTCCTTAAGCATCCAGACAGCAAGGCGGCTTCCAAGAACGCAAGGCTCAGCCTTTGCAAGCTCTACCTGATGATTATCTACAAAAATATCGTAACTGTCGTCACTTTTAGCATTTTCAATTACCTGAGCAAGGGTCATTCCCTTTTCTGCAGCAAGCTGGCGGAAAGTGTAATTTATAAGCTTTACTCCAAGTTTTTCTGCCAGAAGTGTGCTGACTGTAGTATTTCCGCAGCCTGATTTTCCACTGATTGCAATTCTAATTTCCTTATTCATATTCCTACCTCTTAATCTATTCCACGTTTTTGCTCTGTTCCCTGATATTTTCCAGAGCATCCTTAGCCTTAATTACCATTGCGCCCACTTCTGCAAACTGATTTTTGCTTCCGATTGTGTTTATTTCACGGTTTGCTTCCTGGCAGATAAAATCCAGCTTTTTTCCAGGAACAGGATTTGTCTGAATTTCTTCTCTCATGGCTTTTAAATGGCTGGAAAGGCGGACAATTTCTTCATTGATAGTGTATTTTACCAGCATTGCCGCCGTTTCTGTCATAATGCGGTTCTGGTCAGCCTTGTCTCCTAAAAGTTCATTAAATTTCTGACTGATCTGAGCCTTAAAAGCTTCTTCCATTTTTGGCTGCCATTCCTTAAAAAATGCGGCTGCAGTATCAAGAAGGGAAAGTTTTTCAAGGAGATCTTTTTTAAGGTTTTCCCCTTCCCTTTTTCTGTCTTCAATAAAAATCTCAAGGGCAGAATCCAAAAGAGGCTGAATAAAGCTTCTGTATTTTTCTATATCGTAGCTCTTGTTTACGGTAAGAACACCAGGCTGGCTGATTATCATTGAAAGAGGTAGGTCCCCGTTTAAAGCGCAGGCTTCCTTTACCTTAAGAATAGCCTGGTAATAGGCTTTTGCGGCTGAAGTATCGGCTATAACTTCCGTCTGTCCGTCAGTTTCCTTTACCCTGATATTTACATCCACTTTTCCTCTGGCAAGGGAAGAAGTAATCTGTTTTCTGAAATCCGCTTCCAGGGAAGCCAGATATGGCGGAAGATTTACAGACAAATCCAGAAAACGGGAATTTACCGATTTTATTTCTACAGAAACAACTGCCATATCATATGTTTTTTCCTGATAGGCATAACCTGTCATGCTAGTCATACATTTCCTCCAAAAGTGCCTTTCCAAGCTTCCAGTTATCACCGGCGCCCATGGTAACAAAAAGATAGCCGTCAGGATATTTTTCTGAGTCCAGCTCCTGGTTCAAAAGAGAAAGGGCGTAATCTTTTGCATCCAGAATTTCTTCAAAATAGGAAACATTTTCGAAATGCTCTTTTGTGCGCTCAAAAAGAGTTCGACCGTTAATGGAAAAATCAGCGGCATTTTCCCTGGCAGAAGAATAAATTTTATGAAGAATAATCTGGTCGCTTCCTTCAAAGCTGGAAGCGAATTCTTCAAGCAGGCTCTGGGTGCGGGAATAAGTGTGGCTCATAAAATCCACAATGATTTTGCGACCCCTGTAAAATTCCCTGTAACCTGAAAGAGTCGTTTTTATAGCAGTTGGATGATGACCGTAATCGTCAATAAAGACTACGCTCTTTCCATTTTTATTAAAGGCCCGGCCCACAATTTCGCTTCGTCTTTTTCCACCGCTGAAATTCGAAAGTCCTGTGCGGATTTTTTCAATATAGTCACAAGGATTTTTTCCATACTGAATTAAAAGCTCCCATGAAAGACAAAGGGCTGCAGCGGCATCCAAAACCTCATGACGGCCGGGAACCTTCAGGAAAAAATCAGCAGAAAGTTCTTCTTTTTCACCATTTTCTTCCCTGGAAATTATTTTTACAGAAAAATTATTTTTTTCCTTTTCTACTTTACCAAAGGCAAGATTGCAGCACTTTTTTGCAGACAAAGCTTCCGGATTTCCCAAAATGGCCTTCTGACCATAAGGAATAAGACATATATCAGGGCGCTTTTTTGCGGCAAGAGAGGCGGTTTCCACAGCCCCTTTATCATCTGCACAGTAAATCAGGCTTCCACCCTGGGGAAGTTTACAGATGTAATCAACAAAGGCATCCCTTATATCCTGGTAAGTGGGATAATAGTCCTGATGGTCGCTTTCTACGCTGGTAAGAATTATTTTTTGCGGGCAGAAAGACATAAAATGCCTCTGGTATTCGCAGGTTTCTGCCACAAAAATATTTTTTTCAGATTTTTTCTGATCTTTTATAAGGGGACTTGTATATGTGCAGGTATTTCCAAAAGAATTGATAATGCTGCCTGCAAGAACCTGTCCGGGAAGATCCAGTTCCTTGAGGATTGTTCCCGTAAGACCAGTTGTGCTTGTTTTTCCGTGAACTCCGCAGATTCCACATGAATAAGAGCGGCTGCTGTAACTTCCCAGGGCCTCCGTGTAAAGAAGACAGGGAATGCCCCTCTTTACGGCTTCAATAAGGTCAGGATTTTTATCCAGCTTGTAGGCGCTTGAGTAAACCACATACTGAATCTGGTCTGTAATATTTTTTTCAGAAAATGGAAGGGCTTTTAGCCCCAGTTTTTCAATAATTTCATCTGTGTAAAAGCGCTCTTCCACATCGCTTCCGGTGATGACAGCACCATTGTGAAAGAGAATTTCAACAAGGGCAGCCATTCCTGTACCCTTGATTCCAACAAAATGAATGTGAATGCCCCGTAAATCTTCAGGCAATTTTTTATTTTCCATAAGATTATTTTAACGAAAGCAAATACATTGTGCAATTAGAGGCTAATTACTAACTATACAGCCAGAATCATCCAGAGACCAGTTTTGTGAAGTTTCAGAACGGGGATGAATTTTAAAACGGTATTTAATCTCTGGAATTGTAATTGAAGGATTATTTGCAAGGTACAAAAGCTGTAAAGTGTTGTCTTCATAAAAATTTGCAGCTGGCTGTATATATGCAATAAATGGCTGTACTTCAGAAGTGGTAGTAAACTGATTATTTACATAGAGAGAGCTGTTTTCTCTCATATAAATATCATTTATTGCATCAGTAACATTTGTAGACTCAAAAAGTTTAAATTTTGCAGTT
>JAILKG010000277.1 GCA_024693915.1 Treponema sp. | reverse complement strand
TACAACATCGGTGGAAAAAACAAAAACGCTGTTTGGATTTGCAAGTTCCTTTTTGAAGAAACCGCTTAATTCATCTGGAGAAAGAAAATACTTTTGTGACATAAAGAAATTATAGCACGAAAATCAGTTTTCTTCGCGGGAGAATAAAGTATACTTTGCATTATTTATGATATTTGCTATATTTAGACTATGGAGAAAAGAGAAGTTTTAGTTCACAGTTCAGTTCAGTTCAGTTCAGTTCAGTTCAGTTCAGTTCAGTTCAGTTCAGTTCAGTTCAGTTCAGTTCAGTTCAGTTCAGTTCAGTAAAGGCTTATTCTATCCTAAATTTAATCTTGTAATTTTAAGGAATTCACTTTAATAGTGGATTCCTTTTTTTTATTTAATTTTCATACATGAGAGGTTATAAGAAATGAAAAAAATGACAAAATTTATGGGAATTACAGCAATTTTAGCTCTTGCTCAATTTTCTGCTTTTGCTGCTCCAAAAGGTAAAGCTCCAAAAATGAAGGCTGGAACACCAGTTGTAATTGATTATCAGGGGCAGGCTCTTGGATCTGAAATTCCAGCTTGGGTTGTTGCAATTGGAGAGGGATCTCAGAAAAAAGTTCGCAAGTCTTTGGATATTGATAAGGAAGATGCTATTTTTATTCTTCAGAATAAGGGAAATGATCTTGATTTCTTAAAAGCTTGGACCGATCAGATTGATGTTCGTGCTGAAGTTGCTTCTTCTATTGAGCAAACTGTTGCTCAGACTGTAATTGCTGAACTTGATGCAAAAGATGCAGATGAGCAGACTAAAACTCGTGCTGCAAAAATCTATTCAACTTCTATGACAAATCTTACTTTGAATGGACTTACAAAAGAGTCTTATTATTGGATTAAAACTCGTACAATTAAGCCTGGTGTTAAAAAGATTACTTCTGAAGCTGATTACACTGATGAATATACATATTATGTTGTATTCACAATGAATAAAAAACTCTACGATCTCCAGCTTGAAGCTGCACTTAAAAATGTAGATGACAATGATGATCAGACTCAGTTCCTAAAAGAAACACTTTCTGCAAAACTTAGCGAAGCTGTTGTAATGCCTGAAAATAAAGGTTTTGATTATTCAGGACTAAAAATAGAAGAGATAAAAGATTAAAAATGAAAACTTTTGTAAAAAATAGCGTTTTATTTCTATTAATTACATTTGTCTTTGTAGAAGCAGGTTTTTCAAAATCAAAAAAGAAAGATGAAAAATCTGCTGTCTCTGCTCCCCTTTGGATAACAGAAGAAGGTCGAAATAAAATTTTCCCTAAAACTGAATTTGTTTCTGCATCTGCATTCGGTTCTTCTGAAAGCGAATCTAAAAATAAGGCGGCTGCAGAAATAAGCGCATTCATAAAATCTCAAGTAGCTTCCAATGTTCAGAGTGCCTATTCTGCAAGTGATTCAGATGGTGTTGTTTCATATAGAAAAGCAATTTCTCAGAATATTGATGTAAGTTCTCAAAATTTTGTATACCAACTTGAATATACAGTTCCATTTTATAGTTCTGATTATGGAATGTATATTTGTGTTGCGTATATAAATCGTTCAAATGCATTCTCTGCTGTAAAACCAAAGCTAGAAAAAGCAAGTCAGAATTTCAAAAAAGAATATACTCTTGCACTTGAATCAAAAGATGATTTTGAAAAACTTCTTGCACTTGAAAAAGCAAAGGCTTGCTTAAAAGAGTTTTACGAAGTTTACGATTTTGCACTTGCGATTTTACCTGAACAGACTTCAGATTACTCAAAAGTTGATTTACTAGCTGGGGAATGTCAGGTAAAAATCAATCAGATAAAAAAAGAATTGCGTTTTGTAATTGATGCTGAAAAAGCTGATGATGCTGTTAAAAATAAGGTAAGCGAAATTTTTTCTGCAAATGATTTAATTGTAGTAAACGGTGCTTATGATTACAAAGTAATTCTTACAGTCCAGAAAGAACTGTTGCAGAGTGGTGATGTTTTTATGAGTTATCCTTTTGTAAACGTTGAAGTTAAAAAAGGTGGTAATTCATATTACTCGTTTTCTAAAAAACTTGAAAAATGTGCTGGTTTTGATAAGGAAGCAGCTCTGCGTCGTGTTGATTTGGAACTTTGCAAAAGTCTTGAGGAAGAATTATTAAAATTTTAAATAAAGAGGAAAGAAATGAAATCAACTTTTAAGAAGATTGCACTTTTGGGTGCGTTGATTATTGGTATTCTTGGAAGTTTAAATGCAGCTCCAATGAATTCAAAGTATGGTTATTTTGATCTTGCATGGGGAAGTACACTTGCACAGGTTAAGATGAAAGGTTATGAAATTGAACCAATGGATGAAGATGTTGTTGCATCTGAACAGCCAAAGTACAAGGGAAAACTTACAATGTACATTCTTACAAATAAAAAGGATAAGTTTGTAAACAATGTAGTTTTTTCTTTCCATGATGGTAAATTGATTGCAGTAACAGAAATCTTGAATAAGTCTATGGCAAACGCTTCAAAGCTTGCTGCACGTTATGGTAAATTTTCAGAAATTGGAATCTGGCAACCAAAAGATAATAAGAATTTCTTCCTTGATTATACTTATGATGATGACGGCAATTTTACAAATGGAAGTATTCATATTCAGATTGCAGGTGACACAGTTGAAGTTCACTTGATGGACTATGCAACTTGTGTGAAAGTAAACCGCAAAACTTTGAAAATGTCAGGTAAGGCTACAATTGCTGACATGCTTTATGAACTTGCAGGTGATTTGGTAAAGAATACAGATAAATCTAAGAAAATAAGTATGGCATTTGTTGCCCTTTCTTCTGATGCTCAGAATAAGTTTGTAGAAAACTACGTTACAGATGCACTTACACAGTCAGTTTTTGAAACTGGTAATGTTCGTATTATTGAACGTGCAAATCTTGAAAAAATCCTTAAGGAACAGAAATTCCAGTCAAGCGGACTTGTAGATGACAGTTCTGCTAAGGCAATTGGTAAGATTGCAGGTGTAGATTATGTCTGCTACGGTGACATGAA
>JAILKG010000276.1 GCA_024693915.1 Treponema sp. | reverse complement strand
GAAAGTAATTCAAGTTACGCTAATTTGGATATTTAATACTTTACGGTCCCTGAGCTTGTCGAAGGGACTTTTTTTATTAATGAGGACTTCTAAATTATGAACTATTTCCGCATCCACTCATCAGACATCGCATGGAAAACTCAGCAGCCTTACGGTATTTTTGTTGCCGTCTGGAAACTTGTTGAATCAAAAATAATGAATGAAGAAGAAATCGCTGAATACTGGAAGCAGCGAGAATATTTTGAAAAAGTTCTTCCGGTTCCTCCTTATTACAAAGACGGCAATCCAGACAAGGCTGTAACCTGGTTCAAAGACACGGAACAGGGAAAAGACATTTACAATCAGATGAACTTTTACCGAGACATGTGCAAAAAGTATGGCGTTCAGCTTTACAAAACTAAAACAGAAGAAATACCAGGTGAAATAATTTACGAAGACGATTTTCAGATTGCGGTGAAAAATCCAAAAAATGATTTAAAATCACTCGTAAATGAAATTTAAAATCCCTTTAAAACTACCGCTTATTAGTTTTCACCTAAAGACTAAAAATAAAAAAAATGCTACAATGTTTTTCTATATATATAAGAAAAAATTGTATAAAATCGGGTGAAGTTCAGCAGCAGTTTAATTTAGTCTCAAAAGAATATGATGAAAACAGGCGGAAATTTATTCCCTGTTTTGATGATTATTATGAATTGACGACAGATTTTGTTGCTAAAAGTCTTGAAAAATCTCCTTCAAAAATTATTGATTTAGGAGCCGGAACCGGACTTTTGACTTCTTTTTATTTCAAACATTTTTCTGAATCTGAATATCTTTTGGTTGATATCGCAGAGGAAATGCTGAAGGTTTCACAAAAACGTTTTGCAAATCTTCTGAATGTAAAATACAAAGTTTGTGATTACTCAAAAGAATTTCCGCTTAAAGATGGAGAAGGGGCTGATCTTATAATTTCGGCTTTGTCTATTCATCATCTGGAAAACGAAGAAAAAAAATCCCTTTTTAAGAAGGTTTTTCAGCATGTTGAAGAGGGTGGCGTTTTTGTAAATTACGATCAGTTTTGCGCTGAAGATAAAAATATAAACGCAAAAATTGAAAAGTATTGGATTGACCAGATAAAAGCTTCCGGAATATCTGATACAGAATATAAGCGCTGGCTGGAACGTAAAAAGTTAGACAGGGAATGTACTGTTAAAGAAGAAATTAAGTGGCTGAAAGAAGCCGGTTTTTCTGCTGTTGAAAATATTTATTTAAGCGGAAAATTCGGTGTAATTTTGGCAAAGAAATAATTTTGTAAGAATAGAAAATATTTTTAGGAGTTACGATACAAAATGGAAGAAATCAAAACTGCGGAAGGCGGAACTGTCATAAAGATTCCTATTGAGGATGAAGTAAAACAGGCCTACATTGACTATTGGATGTCGGTAATTGTTCAGCGTGCGTTGCCGGATGTTAGGGATGGACTTAAGCCAGTTCACAGACGAATTATGTACGCAATGGATACTCTTCATCTTGCAAGCGGTGGAAAAACAAAAAAATGTGCTACCATCGTAGGTGAAGTTTTGGGACACTACCATCCGCATGGAGACGCTTCTGTTTACGATGCCCTTGTTCGACTTGGACAGGATTTTGCTCAGCGTTATACAACCGTAACTCCACAGGGAAACTTTGGTACAATCGCCGGTGACCCTGCTGCGGCTTACCGATACACCGAAGCCAAGATGTCTAAAATAACTGAAGAAATGGTTGCAGACATCAGCAAGAATACCGTTGATATGGTGTCAAACTTTGATGATACCACAAAAGAGCCTAGTGTTCTTCCTGCGGCTTTTCCTTTTCTTTTGTGTAACGGTACAACCGGTATTGCCGTTGGTATGGCAACAAATATGCCGACCCACAACCTTCGTGAAGTTGCTGCTGCAATTAGTGCTTATATCGACAACCCTGAAATTTCTATCGATGAACTTATGCACCATATCAAAGGTCCGGACTTTCCAACCGGCGGTATTATTTATGGTCGCGAAGGAATCAAAAAGGCATATAAA
>JAILKG010000218.1 GCA_024693915.1 Treponema sp. | reverse complement strand
CTTTACGGAAGAAATTCACATTTTTGCCTTGAATTACAAGGAGCACCAGATAGACCTGAACTTTGCGATGGAAAAACTTTTAAAAGTGATGAACAACATGGATTTTTCCTATCTGGAAGAAGAAAATCAGACTTTTGAATACAAAATGCTCACCGATCAGGAAGAAAGCAAAAAAGAATATGTGGCAAAGGTAAACGCCCTTAAAAAACACATAATTGCAGGAGATTTGATTCAGGCTGTTCCAAGCCGCCGTGTTCAGATTGAATGCCAGGCTGACGCACTTACTGTGTACGGAAAACTAAGAAAAGTAAATCCTTCTCCATATCTTTTCTATATTGATTTTAATGATTTTCAGTTTACCGGTGCTTCTCCGGAAAGTCTTGTCCGGGTTCGAAAGGCAAAAGCTACCATTCATCCGATTGCGGGAACAATCCGTCGTGGAAAAAATGAGGCCGAGGACGAAATGCTTAAAAATACTTTGAGGGAAAATCCAAAGGAAAGGGCAGAGCACCTGATGCTTGTAGATCTGGCAAGAAACGATTTGGGGCGTGTCTGTAAAAGCGGAAGTGTAAAAGTTCCACAGCTGATGGAATGCGAGCTTTTTAGCCATGTAATTCACCTTGTGAGCACAACTGAAGGGGAACTTCTTGCAGGTGTAAAACCAATTCAGGTTTTGCGGGCTGCTTTTCCGGCGGGAACGGTTAGCGGTGCTCCAAAAATCAGTGCCATGCAGATTTTAAGTGGCCTTGAAAAAACTAAACGCCGTTTTTATGCCGGTGCAGTTGGTTATATTCAGCCTTGCGGTGACCTGGACTTCTGTATTTCAATCCGCTGTGCTTTGAAACAGGGAAATGTATGGAACCTTCAGGCGGGAGGCGGAATCGTTTACGATTCAGAAGCGGAAAGGGAATTTACAGAAACCTGCGAAAAACTGGGCGCTTTAATTGACACTTTGACAAAGTAGAAGGGGGCGTTACGGGGGCTTTCCCCCGTAGAGAGGGTAGCCCGCAACGATATAAAATCCCGGTGCCTTTATTCTGAGGAGGCAGAAAAGTCTTGTTTTTGGAAGAGGTTTTTTGGATTTTAGACAAGTGCGGGCGCAGGGGGAGACTTCCCCCTCCTGAAGTCTTTTGAAAAAAATGGCCGCCAGAGGCTAATAACTTTTATAGAGGAAAAATATGATTTTAGTTATAGATAATTACGATTCTTTTACTTTTAATGTTACGCAGATTTTGCAGACTGTTACCGATAAGGAAATTCGCCTGGTGAGAAACGACGAATACACCGTGGGGGAACTTGCAGAAATGAAGCCGGAATACCTGATTGTTTCACCGGGACCGGGAGAGCCTAAAGATGCTGGAATCTGCGAGGAAGCAATTAAATATTTTGCAGGAAAAATTCCGATTCTGGGAATTTGTCTTGGTCATCAGGCTTTGTGCGAGGCTTTTGGGGCAAAAATTGTTCAGGCAAAATATATCCGTCACGGAATTGTAGAAGATATTAAACTGGACGGGCGGGGACTTTTCCGTTCAATAGGAAAAAGTGCAAAATTTACCCGATACCACAGTCTGGTTGTGGACGAAGCAAGTCTTCCTGAGGATTTTGAAGTTACTGCCCGTGCAAAAGACGGAGACATAATGGGTGTTCGCCACAAAAGTCTTCCGATTGAAGGGGTGCAGTTTCATCCGGAAAGCATTGCAAGCGAGAGTGGGGCAGCTCTTTTGAATGCCTTTATAAATTACAGGCGGGATAATATCGTTGTTGCAGACTGCCTGAACCAGCTGATTGCCAAAAAAGATTTAAGCGAAGAGCAGGCTGCTTTCTTTATGGATAATGTTACAGACGGTTCCATGGATGAACGGGCAATGGCTGCAATTTTAATTGCCATGGCAAGTAAGGGAATTGCCGTAAGCGAGATGATTGGATGTGCAAAAACTCTTTTACAGAAGAAAAGGGAAATTCCTTTAAAAAGTGCAGGACTAGCTGAAATCGTTGGAACCGGCGGCGACGGAAAGGGAAGTTTTAATATTTCTTCTCTTTCTGCTTTGGTTGCTGCAAGTTGTGGTCAGAAGATGGCAAAGCACGGAAACAGAGCCGTTTCTTCAAAATCCGGTTCGGCTGACTTTTACGAGGCACTTGGAATCAACATTATGGCGGCTCCGGAAAAAACCGCTCAGCTGGTAGAAAGAACTGGTTTTGGCTTTTTGATGGCAACTGTTTATCATTCTGCAATGCGTTTTGCAGGTCCTGTTCGCAAGGCTCTGGGTGTAAAAACAATCATGAACGTTCTTGGTCCGCTTTTGAATCCTGCCGGAGCCCAGTACGAGGTTCTTGGAGTTTATACACCTTCTCTTTTAAAAGATTATGCCCGGGCTGCAAAGGCTCTTGGTGCAAAAAGAGTTATGGTTGTATGTTCCCGTGACGGGTATGACGAAATTTCTCCGTGTGCACCTACTGATGTTTATCAGATTGATGAAAAGGGAAACGAAAACCAGTATGTAATCAATCCGGAAAATTTTGGAATTTGCGATATGAATGAAGATGAGCTTTTTGGTGGGAACGGAAACGACAATGCCCAGCTTGCTCTGGATGTTTTGAATGGAAAAGGTCGTGCTACGATTAGAGCGGCAGCGGGACTTAATGCGGGAGCAGTTCTCTATCTTTGCGGAAAGGCAAAAAATCTGAAAGAGGCTTATGAAATGGCTCTGGATGCAATTGACAGCGGAAAGACACTTTCAAAATTGCAGGAAATTCAGAAAGTGAGCGAAGAACTGAGTGCGTAAAGTTTTTTTGGGGAAGTGAGCCGGGGATTTTTATGAGCGATATTTTAACTGAAATAATCGAGAAACGAAAAAGGGATATAAGAGAGCAGGGAATTACTTTTGGTTTTGAAATTCCTGAAGTTCGGCAGAGACCTCTTCATCCATTTTTAGAAAATCTGGACGGGCAGAAGAGAAGGGGAGTGATTCTTGAAGTAAAAAGGGCTTCTCCAAGCAAGGGTGATATTGCCCCTGATCTGGATTCTGGAGCTACGGCAAAATCTTATGCTTATTCGGGAGCCGCCGCTATAAGCTGCCTTACAGAAAAAAATTATTTTAAGGGCACTCTGGAAGATCTGATGAAAGTCTGCCGGGCAATTGATGAAATTGAAAAAAACGGGGTGATTTCAAAGATTGAGAAAAGCGGGAAAAGAGGTAAGAATGGGATGACTTCGGCGGAGAATTCCTTTGAGCAGAAGGGGGAGTGTGAGAAGAAAGGCTTCTGTGAGACTGGTCTTTCTAAAGAAGGCTCTGAATTGTGCCCGGCTTTTGTGCCTGCTGTTTTGCGAAAGGATTTTCTTTTAAGCCCAGAAGAAATAGAAATTTCTTACAGGGCTGGCGCTGACGCTGTTCTTTTAATTGCAAGAATTCTTTCAAAAGAACTTCTTTTAGAAATGGCTCGAAAAGTAAAAGAGTTAAAAATGAGTGCCCTGGTGGAAGTTCGCAGCGATGAGGACATTGAAAAAATAAAATATGTTTTTAATATGGAAGATTTGAAGGTGGCCTGTGGAGGTAATGCGTCCGGCTACTGCGGGCAGAATACGTCCTGCGGGCAGAATAGGTCCTGCGGGCAGGAAGGGACTGGTCAAAATGAAGGGGTCTGCGGTCAGAAAGGAAGTTTTGTTTTTGGTGTAAATAGCCGGGATCTTTCAAATTTTAAAATTGATCTTTTACATCCGGTAATTATGAGGGAAAAAATTCGCTCTGCTGTTGGAAAAAATGTCAGAATCATTTTTGAAAGCGGAGTGACAAATACTGCCTGCAGCGCTTCCGTTGGCGCAATGGGGTTTTCGGCTCTTCTTTTGGGAGAAGGGGCTGCAAAAAATCCGGATTTACGGAAAAGTCTGGTGGAAAGTTTTGTATCAGCCAGAGAAAGCAAAAATACCCTTTTTTGGGAGGAATATGCAGCAAAGATTTCTGGCAGGGCAGAATCTGTTGAATTTTCCCAGCCGGCAGGAGAAGGCGGCGAATGCAGAGAGGATTGCTCAAAAGATAATTTATCTTTGGCAGAAAAATCAGTAAAAGTAAAAATATGCGGACTTACCAGAATGGAAGATGCCATAAAAGCTCAGGAATTGGGGGCGGATTTTTTAGGATTTGTGTTTGCAGATAAGTTTCCCCGAAGCCTTACCAGAGAAAACCGTCTTGAAAAAATCCTTGGTGGAATAAAAAGTCTTACCGCAAAGAAAATTGCAGTGATTGTGGATGTTACTTCAAAAGAAGCGGAGACTGCAATTGCACTTGTAAAAAAGGGCATTTTTGATGCAATACAGTTCCATAACATTCCTTACGAGGAAATTAGCGCTGAACTTCTGGAATTGCCTCATTATTTTGCGGTAAAAAGTCTGGAAGACTACGAAAAATTGATTTCCCTTGGTGAAATGCGGGTTCTGCTTGATTCCCGGGAAATCATGGCAGGTGATTTTGCGTCTGCAGAACTTGCGTGTGGAGAACTTGCGACCGGCGGCAGTTTAGAGTTAGCTTGCCCTGTGGATAACTGCTGTTCAGGCGGTACAAAAGGAGAATCTAACCAGGGGGAGGAGCTATGCTCAAAAGGTGCTGTTTTCACAGCTAACCCGGTTAACTCATATGCCGCCGACAATACAGTCAGTCCGAAAAATAAAAATCTCTACAATATAAAATGGCTTGCCGGTGGTATTACTGCTGAAAATGTAAAGGCTCTGGTAGAAAAATATCAGCCGGAACTTATTGATGTTTCAAGCGGAGTTGAAAATACGGAAAAGGCAGAAAATATTGGAATCAAAGATGAAAGAAAATTAGAGGAGTTGTTTAAAAATGTCAGATAATGGATTTTTTGATAATTTTGGCGGAAAGTATGTGGCAGAAGTTCTGCGCCGCCCTTTAGATGAACTTGAAATTGCCTTTAACCAGGCCATGCAGGATCAGTCCTTTTTAGATGAACTTGAAATTATCCGCCGGGACTACATTGGAAGGGAAACGCCTTTATATTTTGCTCCAACTGCTACAAAACTTTTGGGCGGCGCACAGATTTACATAAAACTTGAAGGTCTTGCCAATACCGGCGCCCACAAAATAAACAACGCCATCGGTCAGTGCCTGCTTGCAAAACGCATGGGTAAAAAACGCATAATCGCGGAAACTGGCGCCGGTCAGCACGGACTTGCAACTGCTGCAGCCTGCGCAAAACTTGGTCTTGACTGCACAATTTACATGGGCGAGGTTGATGTTCGCCGTCAGCAGCCAAATGTTGCCGCCATGGAACTTTACGGAGCAAAAGTTCAGCCTGTAACAAGTGGCAGCCGCACTTTAAAAGATGCCGTAAACGAAGCAATGCGGGATTGGGCCGCAAATCCAGATACAACTCATTATGTTCTGGGAAGCGCTCTTGGGCCGGCACCGTTTCCGGATATCGTACGGGAATTTCAGAGCGTAATTGGCCGCGAAGTAAAAAAACAGGCTGCAGAGCGGGGTATAAAAATCGGAGCTATGGTTGCCTGTGTGGGTGGCGGTTCAAACTCAATCGGATTTTTTGAGCCATTTATAAATGAAAAAGAACCTCGGCTGATTGGAGCAGAGGCTGGTGGAATTGGCCCTAATGTGGGAGAAAACGCCAGTCGCATGACAGGAAATGCTGCCCGAGACGGAATTCTTCAGGGTTACAAAAGTCGCTTTCTTCTTGATGAAGACGGTCAGGCACTTCCAACTCGTTCAATTAGTGCGGGACTGGACTACTGCGGAATCGGTCCTCAACTTGCAGCCCTTGGAAAAAGCGGTCGCATTGAGTTTACTTCTGTGCTGGATAAAGAAGCCCTTGAAGCCGTAAAGTTTTTTGCCCGCAACGAAGGAATTATGTTTGCTCTGGAATCTGCCCACGCGGGAGCGGC
>JAILKG010000187.1 GCA_024693915.1 Treponema sp. | reverse complement strand
TTATATCAATCTTTGAATTGTAGGAAAGAAGCTTAAGCTTTTTAACTGCCTGCTTACGATTGTTGTTTGCCATACATAAAGTATAGCAAATTTCACTTCATTTTGCTATATTATCCCTATGCCAATAAAAATTAGATCAGATTTACCTGCCTGCTCAATTTTGCAGAATGAAAATGTATTTGTCATTACAGAAAAGCGGGCACAGACACAGGATATTCGTCCTCTTAAAGTTGCTTTAGTAAATCTAATGCCGACTCGTGAAACTACAGAAACTCAAATTCTCCGTCTTTTGGCCAACAGTCCTCTTCAGACAGAAATTTCTCTTGTTCGAATGGAAGAGCACGACTATAAAAATACAGGTATGGAATATCTGGAGAAATTCTATATCACTTCCAGCGAATTCTTAAAAAAGCGCTGGGACGGAATGATTGTAACCGGCGCTCCTGTTGAACAGCTGCCTTTTGAACAGGTTGACTACTGGAACGAGCTCTGCCACATAATGGACTGGGCAAAGGAAAATGTTTTTTCTTCCCTTTATCTCTGCTGGGGGGCTTTTGCGGGGCTTTATCACCTTCACGGAGTGCCTAAGCATCCTGTAGATAACAAGCTTTTCGGCGTTTTTATGAATTACCGCACAACCTCCAACGAGCCTTTGATGAGGGGCTTTGACGATACTTTCCCTATTCCCCAGTCAAGGCATACAACAATTTATGAAAGCGATGTTTTAGAGCATTCGGATCTGGTGATTCTTGCAAAATCTCCTGATGCCGGCGTTACCCTTGTAAAGTCAAGCGATAACCGCAATATCTTTATGACAGGTCATCTTGAATATGATACTGACACACTGGCAAATGAATACTGGCGGGATAAGCAAAAAGGACTGAATATTAACCTTCCAAGAAATTATTTTCCTAACAACAATACTTCTCTTCCTCCATCAAGCTACTGGAGAAGTACTGCTCATCTTCTTTTTGCAAACTGGCTGAACTATTATGTTTACCAGGAGACTCCTTATAACTTTGTTTAGGATTTTTCTACAAAACCAAAGAGCTTTTATCTTGAGTTTTTCAAATAAAAGCTCTTTTTTATTTTGGGAGACCTTTTTTTGATTTATTTTTTAATGGCTCTTGCCGTCGTAATAATTATCATTGCTCTCATGTATCTTAGGAAGATGTTTTTTCAGCCTTCTTCAGAAAAGACTTTTCAGAAAACATCTTCTACTGATTCTATTTTTTCTCACTGCCCGGTTTGCAATACTGGACTGGGACCGGGGCAGAACATCAGGTCAAAAATCTTTACATCTGCAGCCAGCGACAGTGATAAACTCTGTTATGTCTACGGCTGTCCTTCCTGTTTTCCTCAGGTAAAAGAAGGAATTAAAAGGGAGTGTCCGGTTTGCCACAAGCCTTTACCTTCTGATTCTTACCTTCTTTCCCGCATTTTTTACAAGACAAAGAGCGGAAAACCTCATGTAATCATAAACGGCTGCCCAAACTGTAATAAGCATTAATTCCTCAGGACACCCAGGGTCTGTGGGGACTTTGCCATAATTTTGATAAAGTGAGTAGGGGCGTTTCCCGACTAGAGCGTCTGTGCGGACTTTGCCATAATTTTTTTGATAAAGTATTTATAATGCGCAGGGTCAGCTTATAAAAAAAACTGTTGCTAAATTCTTCTATTACATCTATAATGGCAAAGTTATTATTATAGAAAAAAATTAGAGGTTTTCTTATGGGAAAAAATGAAATATACGATTTTTCTGTAGACACTTTAGGAGAATGCACAGTTCGCTCTCCAATCGAACTTTCTACAGTTATCGGCGATTGCCGCGCCAACTATGTAAAGGATGATTCCTATGTTATCAATACCGTAAACGTTTTTGATACTTCAAAACCGGCAGCCCTGGATTCATCAAATCTCATGCAGAAAGCAGGTCCAAGGGAATATATTTATTTTGATCCAAAAGATGTAAAAGCCGGAATCTGTACTTGTGGAGGTCTCTGCCCTGGTTTGAACGATGTTATTCGTGCAGTTGTACGCTGCCTGTGGAACCGCTACGGTGTTCGGGATATCCGCGGTTTCCAGTTTGGATACAAGGGATTTTTTGAAGAAGAAGGTTATTCTACAATCGCCCTTGATCCTGAAAATGTAGATGAAATTCACAAAATCGGAGGTTCTTTCCTTGGAACAAGCCGTGGCGGCGGACAGAGAGTAAGCGACATTGTTAATACAATCCAGAAACTGGGAATCAACATGATGTTCATCATCGGTGGTGACGGAACTCAGCGCGGTTCCCTTGATATTGCCAACGAAGTTGAAAAACGCGGCCTTAAGTGTGCTATCGTAGGTATTCCTAAAACTGTAGATAATGACCTCCAGTTCATCGACCGTTCTTTCGGTTTTGAAACTGCTGTTCAGCGTGCAAAAGAAGCAGTTGCTTCAATTCACATGGAAGCAAATTCGCAGATTAACGGTATTGGTCTTGTAAAACTTATGGGTCGTGAATCAGGCTTTATCGCAACTGCAGCTGCTCTTGCAAGCCACGAGTGTAACTTCTGTCTCATCCCTGAAGTTCCATTCGACCTTGATGGACCAAACGGACTTCTCGCTCACCTTGAAGAGCGTCTCAAGAGAAGACACCACGCAGTTATCATCGTAGCTGAAGGTGCTGGCCAGGAACTCCTTACAAAAACAAACCAGACAGACGCTTCTGGAAACATCAAACTCGCTGATATCGGTGTATATCTCCGCGACCAGATCAACGCTTACTTCAAGAAGAAGAACATTCACATCAACTTGAAGTACATCGACCCTGGTTACCAGATTCGTGCCTCTGTTACAACAGCAAGCGATTCTATCTACTGCGAACGCCTTGGAAACAATGCCGTTCACGCAGCTATGGCTGGTAAGACAAAGATCGTTATTGGTCTTGTACACGACAAGTTCGTTCACATCCCTATCTCTATGGCAACAGCTCACAGAAACGTAGTTGATCCAGAGGGAGCTTTGTGGCGCGATACTTTGGACGCAACAAGTCAGCCAATTCTTATGGTAAACGACGTTGCAGCAGCTAGAGAGCGCATGCGCTTGATGGTTGAAGAAGCAAAGATGAAGCCATCTGAGAAGATAAAGAAATAATCGTTTTAAGAAACGTTAAATACGAGGCCTGCAAGATTTATTCTAAATTTTGCAGGCGTTTTTTTAGGCCCTGGAGATTTTTCGGGGCTTTTTTGTATTCGAATAGGGCGCTTTTCTTTTTAAGTGATGAACCTTATAAAAATTATATCGTAAAAAATCAGTATTCATACACCAATTTTCTGTCAGTATCAAGTAACTCTGTGTATTTAACTTTTTTTTCTCCCATAGCAAAATCGTAATACGAACAGATAATTTCATCCTTATTTACATAATGGACATCCAGATAATGACACATATTTTCTGTTCCGCCGAGTAATTCATAAGTCAAGGTTTTAGATTTTTCATCATATAAAGGAGGTTGTTTTAAGCCTTCAAAATACAGGAATGCATTACTAACAAAACGATTATCGGTAAGTGACAAATAAAATTGAGGAGTTGGCGCTCTAAACATATAACAAGTATCGTATTTTCTTTCTTTATCAACAAACCCGAAGGTTTCCATAAAATAGGTATAGGAAATATCTTGGTCTTTTTTATAATAGTAAGCTTTTAACTTTTCATCTATGATTACCTTATCATTTACTTTTAAGAGATAACTGCATAAACCTGCTTCTTTATCAATAAGAGAAAGTTTTACATAAGCCTTATTTTCATCTGTATTATTTTCTGCCGGATTACTTTTTGCATGACCTGTGAAAATAAATTCATCATCTTTTTTCTGAGGGATAGAAATAAAATAATCTCCGCTTCCGACAAATTCAGCAACCCAAATCATCAAAGGATTACAGAAAGTCCGTTCCTCATCATCAAAAAATAAAATTATATTTTGAGCATCAATAAATAATCTGTAGTTTATATTAGTAGAATTTAAACTATCCTTTTGTTTGAACAATTTTTTAAATTCCGAAGTTTCTTCTGTATTCCATGGTTTCCATTCGGAAGCAAGGACATCTTTTGCCCAGTCAGGAAAATTTTCTATACTTTGTCCTCGTTCTCTATAACCTGGTTCAAAATACTCTTCTGGGCAAGCAGTAAACATTATCAATGTTGCAGATATAACAATAAGAGAAAAAATTATTTTCTTAACCATATACACTCCAAATAGAAAGCAGAGTGTAAAAAGAAATTACACTCTGCCAATAAAATTATTTTTTTACTACATTATACGAAGAAATATGCCAAAGTGGATTGTATGCTTCCCAACCACTGTCACAGTTATTTCCATCCAAAATCTTTATATAATCCCACTTAAAAATTCCCCAGCCTTCTTCCTTGTAAGCAATAACATTTCTATAATGAAAACCGCCTGACAAATCTTCCCAGCTTGTTAATTTTAAGGAGCGTAAACTAATTCCAGGAATATTGTTGTTTATACTAGTTTTTGGCCAGAAAGATGAACTTTTAACTTTATAATCTGAATATTCTGATACAGCACCAGAGAGATTACATGGCCATGTAATATTACTACCATTTGCAATGGATAATGCTTTTCGTAAAGCAGAAATTCTTTCATCATAATCATTTATATCTGACCATTTTGAAACATCTTTATCTATTGCATCCAGATAATCAAGAATAAATCCAGATGAAGTTGCTCCGCAAGCCCCATAAGATATAGGTTTAGAACCTTGAACCCTATTCAACTTTGAACGGCTTTCATTAATTGCTTTCTTTATGTTTTTAGAATCTACTTCTTTTCGAGCATTTTTAGATTTTCCTCTGAACATAAAGCCGCCAAGGTTACCCTTATATTCTTTTGCAGTTTTCCAGAAATCGGCGCTTTCTTCTTTATAGTTTGTAATCTCTTCTATTTTTTCAGTTTTTTCTTCTTCTGTAAGTAAATCTGGATTTTCCTGTAAAAACTCTTCAGTTGAAATCAGGGTATCAACATCTTCTACTACCTCACCATTTTCAGGGGATAAGAGTTTGTCAAAGGAAATATCGCCGCTTTTTTTAATCTCCGAAGAAGCAATAACATAATTTGGATATACATTATCGATAATGCGCGGAATTTCGTTTTCATTCAGGCTGCCATTCTTGTATAATTCCATAAGAGAATCATAATATCCGCTCATAGAAAAAACATAAGCTACAGGGCCACCTAAACTTTCCTGTGCATTTATTGCAATTGCTGCAATTACTTCACCTTCATATATAATTCGGAATTCATAATAGCGAATCTCACCATCCTTGTTATAAATACCAATTGGAAGCTGCCATAATTCAGAAGATTCTGGATAATCTCCGTCTTCAATAAAGCTGTCTAGCTGTAATTGGGCAATTTCTCTTGATAATTCCCAGTCTACAATTCCTTCATCTCCTCTGCTTAGCAAAGAATTAAGTTCTGCTTCACTTGATAGTAGTTCAAATTCCTTTTCAAGTTTTTTATTACAATCTGAAGTACCATTAGATTCAGTATTTGAACAGCCTGATAAAATTGATATAAGCATTGTGCCCATAGAAACCAAAGCAATGTTTCTTAATAGATTTTTTTTCATTAACTTCTCCATAGTTATTTTTTTTAGTTTACAAGCTTGATACTAAAATCATATTTCCAGCAAATTGAATTGTAAATATACCTGAGTACGAATTAACCGGGTTACCGAAAAATTAACTTAGTTACCGGCTTTTCATACGAAAAATAACTTGGTTACTGCAAATTTTCGGGATTTTACGGCAGGTTACGGCAAAATTTCTCTTTCATTCCGGGGTATTTTTTTATATAATTAGTAGATATGAAAAAGAATGAAAGAGAGCTTTGTGAACGACTGATGATTTTTTTTGCTATGGTTGTTCAAATTATCGCTTCGATAATTAGCGTCACAATTGAAGATTTTTCTAAGGCTTTTTTACCATACTTTGAATACGTTGTTCCTGCTGTAAATATTTCATGTTCACTAATCTGCTTATTTCTTTTTATAAAACCTAAGCACAGATTCTTACAGTCTGTCGTTCTGTTTTTACAGGGCTTAACAATGACTCTGAATAACCTGATTTTTTTAGGGGTTTTTCTCTACTGTCTTGGTATCGTATTATTATTTTGCTACGGCTACAAAAAAAATCAAAATGTTGCAAAAAATCTTTTGTTCGTAATTCCAATTCTTTTAAGCTTTTTTGCAATTTTGCCTGTCAGTAAATCCAGTTTTTTTATGGGATGGGCATTTACACTGTTTATCTTGTTTTCATATTTTCATCTTTACAACACAATAAAAAACTCAATATTTGACTTATTTCCTTTTCTTTCCGGAAAGATTTCTTCCGTGGATTTACCTGAAATCGGAAATACAATCAGGCTTTCCAATTATGGACTAACAGAAAGACAGATTGATATTTTAAAAGAGTATTTACAGGAAACCACCAGCTACAAAATGATTGCAGAAAAGTTTTTAATCAGCGAATCAAGCATTAAAAAAGAGATGGCTCAAATCTGCAAGACTCTTGGCGTAAAAAATGCCGATATTCTTTCTATTTTATTGCAGCAATACGAGATAGAAGAATTCTACGTTTAATTTTTAATTTTATTTTTCAATTATATGTAAATCGTTCCGCCTGTGTTATAATCTCTCTATAGAATACCTAGCACAGGAGAACGAACCAAGAAAAAGAACACTCACATCAACTTGAAGTACATCGACCCTGGTTACCAGATCCGCGCTTCTGTAACAACAGCAAGTGACTCAATCTACTGCGAACGCCTTGGAAACAATGACGTTGCTGCAGCTAGAGAGCGCATGCGCTTGATGGTTGAAGAAGCAAAGATGAAGCCATCTGAGAAGACAAAGAAATAATCGTTTTAAGAAACGTTAAATACGAGGCCTGCAAGATTTATTCTAAATTTTGCAGGCGTTTTTTAGGCCCTGGAGATTTTTCGTTTTTTTTGTATTCGAATAGGGCGCTTTTCTTTTTAAGTGATGAACCCTATAAAAATTATGCAGTATTAATTTTGACCTTCTGGAAACACGATTTTAGTAATTATCGTACCCAAGTTTGTCTCATTATAGATATCCAAATATAACTCTGATTTTTGATTGTAATACGACCATAGTTTTTCGTTATACGGTATATTTATTCCAAAGCCTGTTAAATTCTCCGTATAAGAATTACTTACAAATGAATTCAAAATTATTTCTGAATAACTTTTGGACAAGGTCTGTAAAAGTGAATTCTCAGCCTCACTCATTTTATAGTCAAATAAAGAGACAAATGATTGAAAATCCAAATATTCAATGTATGTTGAATTGTAAGAAAATTGCTCTTCTCGAATATTTTTTATTTTGGCGAAATCTACACTATTATCATTTGCAAAATCTGAAATAAAATGATTTAAATCTTTTTGGAAATTCTCAAATTTACTCATATCACATGCAGCAAATGTTGATGATATCAAACTGTTTTTATATTTTTCTTTAAAATCTTCCACGATGTTTACAGCACATTCTCTAACTGTTTGAGATTTTTTCAAAGTGTCTGGAAGCCGGTCATAATTACTTCCAGCTCCGGCAAGTTCAGCTTCTGAGCCAATTATATAATCTGCGCAATCTTTTAATTGCCATAAAATTTCAATCATCTGCATAAGACAACAATCAAATTGTAGAATATCAATTTTTTTTAATTTATTAAAATCTCTTAAAAATTGAGAAAACTCTAAAATCGAAAAAGCATTTTCTACCGAATAACCACTTGCATAATCCTGAACAAAAGATCTGCTTATTGTTTTAATTTTGCACTCAGGATAAACTCCAAATCCGTGGCTCCAGATATTTAGAGCAAAATATTCTGATGGATAGTATCTACCGACAAAATCAAGAAACTCTTCCAGACAAGTTATATTACTTGTATCCTGCTCACCTAGCTCTACAACAAAATCATCAGATATTTCTGTATCACCATGTAATTCTAAAATCTTTGTATCTGTCCAGTTTTTTTCTGTTTTATCATAACCATTAGCCCTATCCAATAAAACAATAAAATTTACATCATCGTAAATTAAGTTTTGCTTTAGCTCCCTTATATTTTTTAATGCAAATCTTTCTAAATTATTATCCGCTGCCATATAGATTGCATAGGTCCATTTTGCTTTATCATGAACAAATAGACCTGTATTTTTAGTATCCGGATTTTTGCAGGCAATAAAAAATAAAAGGCCAAATAATAAAATTATGATTTTACGCATTCAAATAACCAAAATAACAATTCATC
>JAILKG010000142.1 GCA_024693915.1 Treponema sp. | reverse complement strand
GGAAAACCGCACGGTCTGTATCAAAGGATAGCCTAAAATCTTCTTTCGAAGATTTTTTAACGGCTTTCCATTCATCAGAGGCTGCCAGCAGCCTCACTCAGGGGGAGACTTCCCCCTCCTTTTTTCTTTCAATAAAGCTTTGTGTCCCTCTCCCACGATAGAAAATATAATCTGTAGTGATTCCCAATGCACGGGAATGAAATTATCCAGACGCCTTGAAAAAAAGTGCAAAAATAAGAGGCGGATAAAAGCAGTTGAAAGAGTGGGCAGATAAAAAAGCGAAAAGAAGGCGCAGATAAAAAATGCTGACTTTTTAGCAAATTAAGAAGAAAAATTTGCATTCATTCTTCTTTTCTTCTCTAAATAAAAATTTCACATCTTAAAATTCTCGTGGTATAATAAATTCTATGGGTAATACAAAAGATAATAAAGCCAGATTGGCATCATCACGAATAACCGGCATTTCAATTCCTTTGGGTGCCGTTTGCACAAAAAAAAATACGGTAATCGGTGAGTATACAGTACTTCCAGATTTAGCAAAGTTTTGTAAAAAAGCAGGAATCGGTTTGATTCAGCTTTTGCCGGTCAATGATACAGGAATGCAGTCTTCTCCTTACAGCGGACTTTCAGCATTTGCTCTTCATCCTATTTATATAGATTTAAAAGAGCTGCCTGAATTCAAGGCACTTTACGAATCAGATAAAAAATTTGCAAAAAATTACGACTCTTTCGTAAAAGATAATCCTTACGATGCAAAAGTGCGCTACAATTACGAAAAAGTTCTTACCAAAAAAGACGAACTTTTGCGCGCTCTTTATGAAACCACAGAAATTGCAAAAAACGCAGCTGCAGACGCAGAACTTGAAAAATGGATCAAGAAAAATCCATGGATTGTAAACTATGCTGTCTACAAATCTTTAAAATACAAATACATGCAGGCAAGCTGGAAAAGCTGGGAAGAAAAAGACCAGCATGTTTCAGAAAAAGAAATAAAAGCCCGCTGGACAAAGGCTTCCAATCAGAAAGAAAACCTTTTCTACGCCTGGACTCAGATGAGGGCTGCCGAACAGTTCAAAAAGGCCTGCGACGCAGTAAAAAAAGCGGGAATTCTCTTAAAGGGCGACATGCCTATCCTGATGAACGAAGATTCCTGTGATGCCTGGGCTCTTCCTGGCATTTTTAACCAGAATCTTCGTGCAGGTTCTCCTGTTGATAACGAAAACCCAAGCGGACAGAACTGGGGCTTCCCGACTTATAACTGGGCTTACCTTAAGGAACACGATTATTCCTGGTGGAAGGACCGCTTAAAGAGTGCAGAGCAGTATTATTCTGCTTACCGTCTGGATCACATTCTGGGCTTCTTCAGAATTTGGGCAATTCCTACCAGAGATACTACTGCAATTCTAGGTCACACAGATCCTTATGTTCCAATGTCCCGCAGCTGCCTGAACGCAGCCGGTTTTGATGACGGAAAAATCCGCTGGCTTTCTCAGCCTCATGTTCCAACAGGGGCAATTGAAGATATTACCTGGAATCACGATAGTGCAACTAAAATTCTGGAAAAATTCTGCGACAGAATCGGAAACGAAGAACTCTGGCTTTTCAAAAAATCTGTTTCCGGCGACAAGGATTTCTACGAATCAGATTTATCTTCCCTTTGTCAGGGAGATGCTGAAGGCCGTGTAAAGAGTGTTTTGAGCAAATACTGGAATGACAGGGCTCTTATTGAAATCACAGAAAACAATTTTGTTCCTGTATGGACTTATTCAGACTCAACCTCATGGAAGAGTTTGAACGGGGACGAACAGTGGCGCCTCAAACAGCAGATTGAAATTGCAGAAAACCAGCAGAATAAGCTCTGGGAAACTCAGTCTGACGAAATTCTTTCTGCCCTTACAAACAGCGTAAATATGATTCCATGCGGTGAAGACCTGGGGGCAAACCTTCCTTGTCTTCCATACGTAATGGATAAAAACGGAATTCTTTCACTTCGCGTTTATCGCTGGTGCAGAAAATGGAATATTCAGCCGGAAATGCCTTTTGTTCTCTTTAATGACCTTCCAAAGCTTTCGGTTTGTACTTCTTCTGTACACGACTCTTCTACTCTCCGCCAGTGGTGGGATGAAGACAAGGGGGGCGTTCAGGAATTTGTTCGCACCTATCCTCATTTCTTTGGAATTGAAGGCTGGGATAACGATGCAAAGCGCCGCCTTGCTGATGAAGGATATAGTCCGGAAAAGGGAGAAGCCTTCCTTAAGGCTCTTGCAACTGCAAACAGCGACTTCTGTATTCACCCTCTCCAGGATTTCCTTTCTATGGAGAAAAAATACTGGCTTGAAAATTCAGATGATGAAAGAATAAACATTCCGGGAACTGTTTCGGAATTTAACTGGACATATAGATTGCCTGCTCTTCTTGAAGATATTTCAAAAGATGAAAGTCTTGTTGCAAAAATTAAAGGAATTGCAGATGCTCACAATGGAGGAAAATAATATGGAAATCTCTTACAACGAGTTTCACGTAAGCAAACAGATTCGAGATCTGTGTAATTTTGACGAGAGACTTTACGCTTCCAGCGGAAATGTAATTCTTGCAAATTTAAAGGCAGTCCGCGTTTTTGCGGAAAAATTGAATAAGGTTTTTGATTCCAGAGGACAGAACGATAAAAGAATTTCTGCCGGTTCCCTCAACGCAATGGGACTTATCGACGAAATTTTCCACTATGTTTGTATGCTCTACCGCCGGGACAAGCAGACAGACGCTTTCAAAAGTGTTCTTGCAGAGCTGGATTCTCAGTATACAAAGGCTGAAGTTGATAAGCTTCTTCTGGAATTCTGCGAAGAATTCCCTCCTGTAGAAGTATATCAGGGAAAACTGAGCGCAAAAGAATATCTTGAAAAAACTTGCCTTGATGAAGGAACTGGCCTTACCCGCACAAATCGGGAACAGACTCTGGAAGAGCTTATCATGCTCCACCTTGCAAATGAAAACCCTGCTTTTAAGCCTTTTGCAATCATGTTTAATGATGAAAAGCTTTCCAAGAACAAGCTTTATGAAGCAAGCTGGGCTACAATTCAGAAAACTTTCCAGAATTTGCCAAAATTCGGTCCTTTCAACCACGACCTCATTAATATGCTTCGTGAACCGGTTGTTTTCTCTCCAGAAAGCCTCAAAGGTCAGCTGGATTACATCCGTCAGTACTGGGCTGATTTGCTCGGTGAATGGCTGCGCCGTCTTCTTGCCGGAATTGACACCCTTACAGAAGAAGAAAAAATGTTCTGGAAAGCAGGCCCGATTAACGGTGGCGAAGTAAACATGGAGCCTTACAATTACGACGGTCTTATGAAGGAATATGAACGCTTCAGTCCTGACCGCGAATGGATGCCTTGCGTAGTTTTGATGGCAAAAACCGTTCTTGTATGGCTGGATCAGCTTACAAAAAAATACGAAAGGCCAATTACCCGCCTTGACCAGATTCCAGATGAAGAACTGGATACTCTCCGCGACGAAGGATTTACCGGACTCTGGCTTATCGGTCTCTGGGGACGAAGTAATGCTTCTAAGAGAATTAAACAGATTTGTGGAAACCCTGAGGCTGCCGCTTCTGCTTACTCACTTTACGACTATAATATTGCTGAAAATATCGGTGGATGGGATGCCCTTGGAAACCTTAGAACCCGCTTGTGGCAGCGAGGAATCCGTCTTGCATCAGATATGGTTCCTAACCACACAGGTATGGACAGCCAGTGGGTTGTAAACCGCCCAGATCTCTTTGTTCAGCGCCGCGACCCTCCAAGCCCATCCTACACCTTTAATGGTGAAAATCTTTCCTGGGATCCAAATGTTGGTGTATGGCTTGAAGACCACTACTACAATCATTCAGACTGTTCAGTTGTATTTAAGCGCGTAGATTTCCGCAACGGTGATACCCGCTATATCTACCACGGAAACGATGGTACAGGTATGCCTTGGAACGATACTGCTCAGATTGACTTCTTGAATCCTGAAGCCCGGGAAGCTGTTATGCAGGATATTCTCCATGTTGCCCGAAACTTCCCAATCATCCGTTTTGATGCGGCTATGGTTCTTGCAAAAAAATCAATCCGCCGTCTCTGGTATCCTCGTCCTGGAAATGGTGGAGACATCTACTCCCGCTCTGAATATGCCCTTACCGACCAGGAATTTGAGGCTAGAATCCCTAACGAATTCTGGCGTGAAGTAGTAGACCGCGTTGCAAAAGAAGTTCCAGACACATTGCTTTTGGCTGAAGCTTTCTGGATGATGGAAGGCTACTTCGTTCGAACTTTGGGTATGCACCGTGTTTATAACTCTGCATTTATGAATATGCTCAAAAAAGAGGAAAACCAGAAGTACCGCGATTCTGTAAAGAATACTATCAAGTTTGATCCTCAGATTCTTAAGCGCTATGTAAACTTTATGAACAACCCTGACGAAGATACAGCGGTTGCTCAGTTCGGAAAGGACGACAAATACTTTGGTGTTTGTACTTTGATGGTTACAATGCCAGGTCTTCCAATGTTCGGACACGGACAGATTGAAGGTTACACAGAAAAGTACGGAATGGAGTTTACAAAGGCATATAAGAACGAAACTCCGGATCAGTGGCTTGTAGACCGTCACTGGCGTGAAATTTTCCCTCTTATGAAGAAGCGATACGTTTTTGCAAACGTAGAAAACTTCCTCTTCTACGATGTTTGGGACAATGGTCACGTTAACGAAAATATCTTTGCTTATTCTAACAGCGCTGGAAACGAATATTCAGTTGTTTTCTATAACAACAAATACGAAAGGGCTCAGGGCTGGATCAAGCAGTCTTGTGAATACGCTGTAAAAATCGGAAGTGGTGAAGAACAGCATGTAGAAATGCGTTCTAAGTCAATTTCTGAAGGTTTGAACCTGCACGGTGAAAACAACAAGTTCTGTATTTTCCGTGAGCACAGAAGCGGCATGTGGTTCATCCGAAGAAGCCAGGAGATTTGCGAACGCGGTCTTTACATCGGCCTGAACGGCTTTGAATATCAGGTTTACATGGATATCAGGGAAGTTACAGACGGTGCTGACCACAAGTATCAGATTCTTTGCGACACACTCCAGGGACGCGGCTGCTTTGACTTGGAAGCTGAATGGCAGGAAATCTGCTACCGCGAGCTCTACCATCCGTTTGCTTCATTTGCAACTGGAATTATCCCTGCTGTGAACGCACTTCTTGCACCTGCTGAAGAAAAACTTTCTGCAGAAAAGCTTAAAAAGCAGGCTAAGGAAATTGTTTCTACATTCGAATCTGCGGCAATCGCATTCTACTCAAAGGCAAATGAGTTTGCAGGAGACATAAAGATGCCTGCTCCAGACAAGCAGTACAAGGCTTTTGCAGATTCTCTTGCTAAGATTCTTGAAATTGCTGCTTCAAAGAAAGGAAAACTTTCTGATGATGTAATGGCTTCTATGCTTAAGGCAAAAGATGCAGCTTCATTCCTTGAAATTGCCTTTACAAACAGTGGCGCTCTTCCAATGATTCTTGTAGCATACGAAATGGTTATGGAATACGCAAAAGCTGGTCTTGCAGAAAAATGGGCATTTGCTCGTAAGTTCAACGAATATTTCCAGAGTGCAGGTGCTGCCAAGTGCGATGTTCGCTATGAACTTTCAAAGATTTTTGCTCTTTCCCGCGCTACAGATGCTGCCTTGATGGTAAAAGATGGAAAGGCTGCTTCTTACAAGCTGGTAAAGGCTCTTGCCGATGATGATACAGCTCCTCTTCTTTCCGGGGCAAACGCATTCAACGGAACTGTCTGGTTCAACAAAGAAGTTGTTGAGTCCAGCATCAGAGTTGCCTTTGCTACAGCCCTCCTTGATTCAAAAGAGGAAGAAGCAATTCTTAAAGTATTTAAGACTGTTCTTAAAGCAAAGGAAGATTCTGGCTATAAGTGCGATGAATTTGTAAAGCCATTTGCTCCTGAAGAAAAGAAAGCAAAGACTGAAAAAACATCCAAAACAGCAAAAGTTTCCGGCGAAAAGAAAAGTGCCGAAAAAAAGACTACAAAAAAGTCTAAATAAGTCCTGATATTTATAAATTATTCAGGCATAAAATAGGGCTGCCCGACATGGAGTGAAAACTTCAAGGGGCAGCCTTTTTTTTGTCAAAATACAGTGATGGTGAGTGCAAAATTGACTTCCAGGTATTAAGGCGTCAATAAAAAGTGAATCTACCGCTTTGATGTGCCTGAATGTTTTAAGAGAAATTATAAAACTAAAAGTTAAATTCAGACTATTTTAGTTCGTCAAAAAGTTTTTTCAACTCTTCAGGACTTTTTATAAGTGGTCTTGAAATCTTAACCGGAGCAAAACTTTCCTTAATGCTTTCTGGCATCTGGGGAATTTCACCTAAAGTGTGCTGAATAAAATCGTCTGAAAGGGAAGGAGAGTCACGGGCAATCAATACAGTTGTTACGCCATCGCTTTCACCGCTTTTCTGCCGGGACTGGATTGCGGCGTAGGCTCTGGCTGTGTGACGGTCGGCGTATAGTCCGTATTTTTTAAAGAGTTCTTTAGCGGCTTTATCAACATCGTTTTTTTCAATTGGCTGAGGATAAATAAAATGTCTCATCATCATGCTGTTTGCCCTAAAGACATTTTCAAGGCGTTCAATGTTGGAAGGCTCTGAAGGGTCGGCATTGTATCTTTTGTCCAGAGGAACAACTGAATCTAAGAGAACCGGTTCACCATGTGCGTCGGTAGAAATATCCTGAGTAGCTGGAATTACAAAACCGTTGAGGGGCAGGGCGAACTGCCAGGCGTAAAGGCCTGCTACCAGATTAGAATAGTTACCCGGGGCAAGAGCGTATTCGACTGAGCCTCTGATTTTTCCTTTTATGCGGGAAAATGCGTAAGGATAGAAAAAAGCCTGAGGCAAAAGGCGACCTATATTTGCAGTATTTGCAACTGTTATGTGATTTTGCTGAATAAAGGCCCGGTCGGCAAAAACTGAACGAACCAGCTGATGGCAGTCCTGTTCGCTTCCGTCTATTTCTACAGGAAGTACATTTCCTCCATTCCAGACATAATCGCTTTCTTTTAATCCGCGGATTTTTCCCTTTGGATAAACGATTACAGCTTTAAGGTGTTTTTTGCCCCTCAGAAAGTGAGCAAGGCTTGCTCCAAGTTCACCGCTGGAAACATCAAGGAAAACAGAGGAGCCGCCTGCCAGAGTCAGAATTGTTTCTATGCAGGATGTTAAAAAGGAAATTCCAAAATCCCGGTGAATTCCAGTTGGTGTGTGAAATAGTTCCAGTATGTAGAGATTTTCATCCAGCTGTTTGATTTCTGGTGAAAATGGGAATGCCTTTGTAGCGATTGTTTCGCAAATAATTGGACTGAATTCATCGTTGATAAAGGCAGAGGTGAGGGAACCTGCAATGGAAGAAAATTTTGTTTTTTCGTCAGTGTATAAAATCCATCTGCGCAAATCTTCTGTGTTGCAGGGAACATAAAGTCCGCCATCTTCCGGCATGCAGTTCAAAATGGCAGAAGAAAAATTTGCAGAAGTATTCTGGTTCCTGGTACTGGTGAATTTCATTTTTCCATTATAACACGAATAAAGATTGAGTGGAACAGAAAAAGCGGATTATGTAAACGAATAAACGGATTAAAAAATCATTGTTTTTTCTGTAGTCTTAACTCATCTGGTTCATTGAATTTTTGCAGGCGCAGAAAACAACTGAAACCGTTACAAAAATCATGGCGTAAATGATGCTTCCCAGAAGAATTGAATAGTCCACCCCTGCCAGTCCCATGATGCTGCAGTTTAACTGCTTAAAACCAAAGTAGAAGAACTGATAGAGTAAGTAGTCAATCAGAATAAAAATTGGGAAAACTATAATCCACTTAAATTTGAAGATGGAATTTGGCGGAAGGCGTCCGTGCCAGCTTCCAATTCCCAGAAGAATAAAGCAGATCAGCAGGAAAAGAGGATAGAGAAGTCTGTTAAAGATGGAAATAAGGTAGGTTTCCTTTGCGTATCCGTATTTTTCTGCCATCTGCAAAAATTTAAAGGATGAAGAAAGGTTCATGTTTGAAATACCTTTTGAAACTTCCTTTAGAATGAATAAATCGTTGAATTCCATCGGTAAAATAATATAGCCTTCTGTAAAGCGGTTTTGACCTTTTACAGGAATTGCGGAATTTATTTTTCCTTCCTGCTGCCTGTCCACAGAGTTCAAAATGATATAAGGCACGGTTTTAAGGTTTTCGCTTATGTTCAACTGTTTTTTTGCATAATCATCAAAGATTGAGGTAGAAATTTCCTTAAGCTTTGCGTATGGAGTGTAACTGCCGGAAAGGTAATTTCCTTCCTGGTCAATTGTGTAAATGCTTAAGCCCCGCAGATATTGGGTTAGATTAGCTTTTTTTCCTGTTGCTGTGATTCCCTTGATAAAATAAATATCAGTTGTCTGGTCTGGGTGAGGAATTTTAAAGCAGATATTCTGTGCGTTTTCAAAATTCTGAAGATTAATGGTTTCGTCTGTAAAAAAGTATTGCTTGGTAAGTCTTTCCTGGGCAATTTCCAGATAGCGTTCCACATCCGGGTCCAGGGAAAGGCGTTTTTCGCTGTCGTTCAGGTGCTTAAAAACGTAGTATGCATGAAGATTGTCGTTTTCCAGCAGGGCGCAGTAGCCTTCAAATTTTTTGGCAAAAATTTCCTGTTCCTGGCTTGTTCCAGAAAACCTTGTTTTGGAAATTTCGTTCCAGGAAAGAGCGGCAATATCCTTCATTTTGGAATAGTTTACATCTTTCGGATTTGTAAGGGTTAATGCCTGCTGGGCAAAATAATGAGCATTAAAATAATCTTTGTTTTTGTAGCATTCTTCAGCTTTAAGATAATAGATATATGGTTCAGAATAGGTATTTTTTATTTTTATATCTTCAGAAATAACTGTCAAATCAATTCTGGAGGGCAGAATTTCAGTCAAATCAATATTGCTGTTTTTGGAGCGAACCGTTTCAATTTTTTTTGCCGCAATGTGGGCTTTGTCCATGATTTCTACAGCATCTTTATCAGACGGATCAATTTCTACTGCAAGGTGAGCAAATTCTCTGGCAAGTTCGTATCGTTCTGTTTCGTAGAGGTTACGGGCATAGCGTTTGTATTCATCTTCCAGTCTTGGCATTTCTTCATAAGTTTTCATCTTTCTATTTGCTTCAGGAACAACAATTTCTGAAAAAATTGTAAGAATAAAAACCAGACAAAGGGCAGAAAGAAGAAGAAATTTGTAGCGGTTGAGCATTGATGGAGAAAAGCGTTCCCTGCTTCCCTGATAGTTTTCGCCAAAATCAAAAGCCCAGCCCATCAAAAAGGCTGTGGCAAGAATTGCCGGTAAAAATTTACAGAAATATATTACGCTAATGCAGAGCTTGTAAGATTTTATTGTCCTTTCTATAAGTAATGGAAGTCCAGAAGAGGTAAATCCCATAACCAGACTGACAATCAAAGAAAGGAGAATAAAAGTTATTGTAATAATCAAAAGATTCTTGATGTATTTCATTTTAAGCCCTCCAAAAGGCAGTCATTTGGGCATTAAGGCCCGCTTTTAATTCTGGAATTTTAGAATTCCATAGTTTTCTAAAACCACTGATTTTTTTAAGAATATTTTTTTCGCTTTATTCCGCTGATAATTATTCCTGTGGTTATTAAACTTAGTCCAATGAAAGTGTTTACAATGGTGAGCGGCAGCTGAATCTGATGATTCTGAAAGTATTGAAAGCGGGAAAAATCATCACCATAAACAAAACGCATCATAAGAAGACGGAGAGGTTCAAAAAAGTTTGTAAAATAAAGAGTGTTAAAAATTAGACCACCCACTTGAATTACGATACCAGTTGTTATGTTTACCATACGCCACTTGCTTGCCCTGATAAAGCAATAAGCGGAACTTATCAAAAGACCAAAGGAACAAAAGCAGAGCCAGCTGATGTAACCGTTTTTCCATGCTCTTTGTGATGCAGTTTTAAAAACTGTAAGAATGTAAAAAGTTCTCCAGGGAATATCGCCGATTATTTCAAAATAAAGGGGATCTTTAAAAGGTGAAACTGCCTGGGCAATTTCTGAATTTTCATCAGTTTTTACTTCAACTTCATCACCAAAATAATTGCTTGTTCTGGTATTAAAAAGCAATAATGCCCTGGTTTTCTGCTCCTGGGTATCTTCGTCGGAAAGAAAATAATAATACTTGTCATTAAAAGTTCTGAAATAACCCTGACTAAGTTGGTTTTGCCTTGAAATTTTTTCTTCCATTTCTTCCGGAAGAAATTTTCTTAGGCTTATGGAAAGAGGAAGAATAATCAGCCAGCAGAGAAGGCAGAGAAAAACGAAAGTAAGAGCGGAAGCAAGAGGATTTTCAAGGTGTCGAATCTTCCATAGAAGAATAGCAGGAATAGTAATAAGAGCCGCAATTGGAGCATTTTCAATAAGTGAATACCAGATGATTGAAGAAGAATAGTCCATAGATTTTCCTGCAACCATGCTGATGCTTGTAATGTACTGAATGTGTATGAAAGCACCAATAAATAATCCTATAAAAAGGATTATTAAGAAATTCATAAGCATTGTAAGAACTCTTTTCATTTTTCTTTCCTGTTTTCCTTTTCTGGTCTTTTAAAAAGTTATAAAATTCCTTTTTATTTATCGGTATTTTAAATGGGCATATTTACAAAAATGATTCGTCTTTATAAGGGACTTGAAGATAAAAAAAAGCCCAGGATGAATTAATCCCGGGCAATTTTTGTATTTAGAAAAGTTGCTTTGTATTATTAGTATTTTGGCATAATCAGATTGATATTCAGACTTGCGCTCTGCTTACTTTCTGTTGCAAGCTTTGGAGTATCATTTCCGCTGGAAGTCTGACCCATCTGCTTGAATTCCCTTTCGCTGGCAGTCTGACCCATGCTGCTTACAGACTTGATATTCTGCTCGCTGTTGGTCTGAACTTTTCCCATGGAAGAAGTACCGTCGTTCGCAAAGGAGAAGTTCTGTCCTTTTGTTACAAGAGTACCGCCTGAAAGATTGGCATTGATATCTTCAGTGTTTGTAAATACGTTTGTAGTTCCTTCAGCAGGAGGAAGAGTTGTAAGGTTTTCTCTGCCTGCTTCCTGATTAGTTTTTTTCTTGTCGTCCATACCAACAGGATTTTTAATTCCCAGGTCTTTTACAGGGTCAACAAGGTCGGCAGGAATAATTAAGATACCACCGTCTTCGCAGTCACCTGTTCCTGTGCTGTCAAAACCGAATCTTGTTCCTCGAACAGAAGCGACCGCAATTGGGTTTCGTACGGTGTAGTTAATTCTTTTATTTTCTGAATGGTTTACAGTCGAACGGATATTTCCTGTGTTCAGATAAATTGAAACATCATCTTTTACATCAGAAGATGCAAGCTTTTCAAGAGTGATTCTTGTGAGGGCTCCAAGTTTCATTACTGAGTCCTTGTAGGAAATCAGCGCTTCTGATTTGAAACCGGTTGAAATCACTTCGCCTTCGTTGATAATTGAATCTTTTTCAAGGGTTACCCAGGCGTCTTTGCGGTTTACTTCTACTTTTCCAGTTACTGAGATGATTTTAGCTGTATCAGCAAAGGCAAGTGCAGAAGAAGCTAAAACAAGTGCAAAAACTGATTTTTTAAGCAATTTTAATTTCATTCCAGACCTCCGATTTATTCTAGAATACGACAACAGCTTTTACAGCAAGCTGAGTTTTATTATTTTCTGTTTCTTTTCCGATGAACTGTCCAAAAGAGGCGCCAAGCTGTAAATCGTTGAAAACTTTGTACATGGCGCCTGCTTCAAACTGGATGCCCTTGTAACCTTCATTTTCTTCTTCAAGAGAGAAGGCTACTCCTGCTCCGGCGTTCAGGTATACAAGCTGTCCGAAAGTTTTTGTAAATCCAAGATCAGCTTTTACAAGGGAAGAATATTCCGGGTCATCAGCAGAAAGAAGGGCTGTTGATGAAGTAAAGCCTGTAAAAGCAGAAATATCACCTGATTTTCCGGAAGCGTAGGTTCCACCCAGGTTCATAAAGAAAGAATCTGTAAAGTAGCAGTAGAGGTTCAAAACTGAAAGGTTTGCAAGGCTTTCAAAATTTACGCTTTCAAAGGCACTCTTTACAGAATAGCTGACATTTGAAGCAACAAAGCCGTCAAGACCGATGATGCCGTACCAGCGGTTGTAGTCGTCTCCGTTTGCGTCCATAAAGCCCCAGCCCTGCAGGGAAAGATTCTGGTTTGCAAAAAGGGCAGGAAGGGAAAGGTTAAAGCCAAAAGGAATGTATTTTGGAGCAAGGCGGTAAACTGCATTTTCTCCAATGGAATAAGAACTTCCTTCCGGGTTATTCAGGATTGTAACGGTATTGGCGTTCAAAAGTCCTGTGTAGCCGCCGTATAAATTTGCGTGAAGTCTAGGTGAAGAATACTTGATGAAAAGACCGTCGCAGTTTTGGGCAAAAATATATCCTGTCAAATCAGAAATACCAAAGCGACCGGCATTGATGGAAAGGGACCTTGCCTTTTTGAATTTTGTGTTTGCAACGAACTTGAAAAGATTCAGATCCAGTGTGTTTGTAATTTTGTTATCAGCGGTGCTGTCGTCAAATTTGAACTGGTAGAGACCTTCTGCTGCAAGATATTTAGAATTATCTTTTGAAAGAGGCAGGCTGAGCCAGAGGTTGGCTGTGTCGGTTTCTTTTATTTTAAGAGCTTCGTTGTTAGTTCCTTTGAAGGAAGTGTCGCTAGTAACTTTTCCACCCCAGTCAAAAGAAAAAGCTGGAAGAGAAAGCAGCGCGAATGTGCAGCAGAAAAGGGCAATTTTACTTAAAACTTTCATTTTTATTCTCCCTTGTTAGCAGTTGTATACTTTTTTTCACACAGGGTGAACATGTTCAGAATATCTGTGCCAGATGGAATCATGGATGAATCGGCAGTT
>JAILKG010000130.1 GCA_024693915.1 Treponema sp. | reverse complement strand
TGCATGAAAATCAATGATCATATTTTCAGTATATCGAACAAAATATGCCTTGGTAAAGTAGGAAATGAATTATAAATAATTGTGCATGAAAAAGATGGCATGCCACCTTACAGAATGTCTTGCAGCTGGGCTTCGAAGATTAGATTTCGAAAATTATTATTGTAAAAAAGGCATATTTCTATTATAATCTTTAGAATTATTGTACAAAATATATAAGGAAAAATTACCATTATGAAAAAAATTAAAAATACCGCAATTTTATTTTCAATCATGAGTGCATTCCTTTTAAGCTCATGCCTTTCAACACCAGAAAAAAGTCAAAAATCACCAGAATCAGATGAATATGTTATAGAAGAACCAGAGGTTCAGCAGAAAGTAATCAGAGAGCCAAAAATGCTTTCTGTTCAGAATACAGCAAGTGAAAAAGAAAACGAATTCAAGGAACTTTTAAGCAGAATCGAACTTAAAATCGTTTCTACACCAAATACAAAAAGACCTGTTATTGCCGGAAATCCATTTCAGGCTCCTTATGTTATTTCTGTAAAAGATCAGAACGGTCCTGTTGCAGATTTCAATGTTACAATTTCATGGCCTGTTTCAAGAAGCAACGATACAATTACTTATTCAACAGCCCAGATGCAGACAGATGCTCAGGGAAAAATTGTTTTCCTTCCGGGAATTCCATCAATTGCCGTAAAAGATAAAATCACCTTTTATCCATCTCCGGTAACTTCTTCATCTGCAATTGTTCAGGCTGCTTATGCAAGCGCAGTTACTGCTCCTTATGTAGTAAAATCAAAATATACAACATATCCAGGTGGAATCCTTTTTGTATATGACTACAATGAAAAGGGAAATCCAACAACAAATAACTTTACCCTCCTTCAGATTTTAAGAAATTCTGATATCAATGCTGGAAACGCACCAATCAGCGAAGTTTCATATCTTTCTAAATCTCATCAGGAAATTTATAAAGCCTGCCTGGATGTTACCGGTGGAGAAATTAAAAAAGCAACAAACTTCCTCATCATCGGTTCATTTAAATATGCAAAACCAGCTGAAGAAAATAACGGAAGTGCAACAGTTACCCTTGTAAGCGAAATTACCTGTCTTGATATGAAAGATGGTTCTGTAAAATATAAAACAACAATCACAGACAGTCAGACAGATAAAACAAAATGGAATGCAGAAACCCTTTGTAAGCAGACACTTGCCCAGAAAGTGGCAGACGCAATCATCTACGGAATGTAATTTCGTTATAAAAAATATAAGAAGGAAATAACAATGATATACACAGATACAAGAGATTCCAGCGTAAAAGTTAATTTTGAAACTGCTGTAATGAACGGAATGAATTCAAAGACCGGCGGTCTCTATATTCCAACTTCATTTCCAAAGCTTTCCGAATCTTTTATTAATAAAAATCCGGAACCATCTTTCAGGGACATTGCTTTTAATATGGCAAAACCTTATGTTGAAGGAGAAATTCCTGACGAAGACCTTATGCAGATTATCCAGGATGCCTATCCTTTTACTCCAAAGGTAGTTCCTCTTGATAATAATTCTTATATTCTTGAACTTTTCCATGGTCCAACCTGCGCATTTAAGGATTTTGGAGCCCGTTTTATGGCTCGCGTAATGAGTTATTTCAACAGAAACGGAAAAGACGCCCTCCACATTCTGGTTGCAACATCAGGAGATACAGGAAGTGCCGTTGGTTCAGCCTTCCACAATGTTCCAGGTCTTGATGTAACAATCCTTTATCCAGAAGGAAAAATCAGTAAGATTCAGGAAAAACAGCTTTCTACCTTTACAGGAAATGTTAGAGCCCTTAAGGTAAAGGGAACTTTTGACGACTGTCAGCGCCTGGTAAAAACAGCTTTTACAGATGACGAACTCCGCTCAAAATTCCGCCTTTCTTCGGCTAACTCAATCAATATCTCACGCCTTTTACCACAGAGTTTCTACTACATGTACTCATCTCTTGTTGTAAAAAACAGAGCTCCTCTTGACACAAAACTTGAAGCTCCTTCAATTATTACAATTGTTCCTAGCGGAAACTTTGGAAACCTCACATCAGGCTTAATTGCAAGAGAAATGGGTGCTCCAATCAAGGGCTTTGTAGCTGCAACAAATACAAACCGCACTATTCCAGACTGGATTGCAACCGGAGAATACAATGCCCGCCCTTCTGTAGAAACATATGCAAATGCTATGGATGTTGGAGCTCCTTCAAATTACGAAAGAATCAAGGCAATGTACACATATGAGCAGGTGAAAGAACTTTTTGCTTCTTACTGGCTTGATAACGACGGAATTAAAGATGCAATCCAGGCCTGCAATGAAAAAACCGGCTATATCATCGATCCTCACGGAGCAATTGGTTACAAGGCATGGGTTGATATTAAGAACGGAGAAATGTCCAGCCTTGCAAGTGGAATCTACCACGATTTCAAAAAACCTGGTCTTACTCCTAACCTTCCTTCCTGGAAAGACGAAGTAATCAACCACAATGCTGTAGGAATTATTCTTGAAACCGCTCATCCTGCAAAATTCGGGGGAATCGTACAGGATGCCATCGGCCGGGAAAGTCCAATTCCAGAGCGTCTTCAGGAAGTTATGAATCTTCCAGACAGAGCAATTCCAATGGAAAACAGCTACGAAAGCTTCAAAGACTGGCTTATTAACAATCTGTAAGCTAAAATTTTTGATTTTAAAATATAAAAACGCGCTTCATTTTGAAGTGCGTTTTCTATTTTTAAAAGCTCATTTTTATTTCCAAAATATCTTTCTAAAAATCTCTCAAATTTTAAGAATCTTTTTCAGAAGTTTCACCTGCTTCCTGGCTTTCAGACTTCTTATCATCATCTACAGCATCTTCAAATCTGTAAAAATCTACAATGGAACGGCCGTAAACTCTCTGGTCACTTCTTACAAGTCGGCCGATTTTTTCGCTCATAAAATGTTCTTCCGGCCGGTGAACCATAATTGTTCCGTCTTTTTTTAAAAGTCCATTTTCCTGAGCCTGAAAAACAAGATCTTCATGAAATTTATAGGGAAAAGGCGGATCAA
>JAILKG010000083.1 GCA_024693915.1 Treponema sp. | reverse complement strand
CATTGCTTTTGGGTGTCCGCTTACGTTTACACCAAGTCTTCTACATTCTTTGAATCTATGACTTCTTCTTGTTGCCATTTATGACTCCTTGTATTTTATCGTTACATAGCGTAACAGTACAATTATATAAGAATTTATAATTGTTAATCAAGAGCTCAAGCAAATAAGTGCAGAGGAACTATTATATGTCGCTCACTCAGGGGCACCTGTATGCAAAGTCATCTTATACTAATACTAAAAAATTTATTCCCTGCTCCACAATACGCAATAGGCCTGGGTACGGGCTGCAAAACGGCTGCTTTTAAGAAGTTCACGGATTTCTGCTTTGGTAAACCAGCGGGCATCAATCTCTTCCATTTCAGAGGTACTTTCTTTCATCTCACCGTCGGCAACTCCCACCAGTACAACTGTTTTTTCATCAGAAAAACCCACGGCGGAATAGCTTTCTTTCCAGACTTCCTTTACTTCAATCAAATCCAGACCAGTTTCTTCCCAAAGCTCACGTTTTCCTGCCTGCTCAACATTTTCTCCGCTGTCTATAAGACCGGCTGGAAAATTATAGACCAGTTCTCCAGGCGCCATTCTGAATTCATGATTTAGCAAAATCTTCTGACCTGTCTTGTCGTGCATAACAAGAATTACCGCATCGGAATTTTCGTCATGCAAATCTTCAAATTTCTGCAAATCTTTTTTACGGCTCACAATTTCATAAAACTTATGCTTACCGCTCTTTGCTTCATATTCCACATTGTATCTGGTCAGGTATTTTCCCTGATGTACCTTTTCAATTCCTATAAATTTCATTTGATTTTTCCTGTTTAACTTTTTTATTTTACGGCACAGCAAAATCAAATGCAAGTTTTTTCCATTGACAATAACAGGGGAATTTTATATATTCCTCATAAAATTTGAAAACCATTCTCATATTGCTTATTTTATCTATAAAACACATCAAACGAGGACATATGAAAATCTTAAAAAATCTTGCAAAAAATACTTCAAAAATCTTTTTTTTTTCTATAATTGCTCTTACAGGATTAATTTCATGCAGTAAAAATACAGAAAAAAACGGAAATAAAAGCTCCGGCCAAAATAAAATTTCAGTTGTTGCAACAACTTTTCCCTGCTACGATGCCGTAAGAGCAATTTCCGGAGATTTTTTAAACTCCTGCATCAGCCTAAAGCTCCTTGTAAAACCAGGAATGGAAGTTCATTCTTATGATCCTTCACCTGCTGATATTATTTCCATTCAAAAATCCGACCTTTTTGTTTATGTAGGCGGAGAAAGCGACGAATGGATAGAAAAAATACTGAATACTTCTTCTAATGAACTGAAATGTCAGACTGTAGAACTTATCCACTTTGTAAACACTCTTGATGAACCAGAATTTGACCAGGAAGATTCTGAAGAGGACGATAAAGACTCTTATTCAGAAGCAGACCAGCTCAGTCAGCATGAAATGGACGCCCATAGCCATCATTCCCACAGCGAAAATATTCACGAACAGGATGAACATATCTGGACCAGCCCTGAAAACGAAATAATTATTGTGCGCGCTGTCTGCACTTATCTTCAGCAGGCAGCCATGAAAAAAGGCCTTTCTGATATTACCAGCAAACTGGATGAAAACACAGAAAACTACTGTGCACAAATTGAAGAAGTTGCCAGAAAAACAGAAGAAGTCCTTCAGTCAAAATCTGAAAAATTTTTGATTATGGCTGACCGCTTTCCTTTTACCTATTTTGCAAATTATTACGGACTGGAATTTGACGCAGCCTTCAGCGGTTGCAGTACAGCTGTAGAAGCAAGCACGGCCACAATTTCCCGCCTGATTGATACAGTTAAAGAAAAAGAACTGCCTGCCGTTTTCTACATCGAGCTGGGAAATCACAAAATTGCTGATTCAGTTGCAGAAAGCACAAAAACTAAAGCCTTGCTTCTGGAATCCTGCCAGAATGTTACTAAAAACAATTTTCAGAAAGGGGAAAGCTGGGTAACGCTGATGACAAAAAATGCCGAAACTCTTAATATCGGTTTAAGATAATAAAAATCCCCTTAAGGAATCAAAATGGCTCTAGTAGAATGTGAAAATGTCTGTGTAAACTACGGAAATTATGAAGCCTGCAAAAATGTTTCTTTCAGCATAAACCCTGGTGATTATTTATGCATCGTGGGTTCCAACGGTTCTGGAAAATCTACACTGGTAAAAGCGATTCTGGGACTGGTGCCGGTCAAATCTGGAAAAATTACTCTGGACAAAGTTCACACCGGATATCTGCCTCAGCAAAATAACATACAGAGAGATTTTCCGGCCTGCGTGCGGGAAGTTGTTCTTTCGGGCTGCTTGAGCCGCGGGCAGCTTTTCTATTCCAGGGAAGACAAAAAAAATGCAGAAGAACAAATAAAAAATCTTCAGCTGGAAGCCATAGCCGGAAAATCCTTTAGTGAATTGAGCGGAGGCCAGCAGCAGCGTGTTCTTTTGGCCAGAGCCCTTTGCGCCGCAAAAAATCTTATAGTACTTGATGAACCTGTAACTGGTCTGGATCCCCTGGTGACTGACGAACTTTACGGAATAATCCGCAAATTAAATAAAGAAAGAAAAATTGCAGTCATCATGGTAAGCCATGACGTTCACAGAGCTGTTCAAAACGCAAGCCACATTCTGAATATGAACAAAGAAGCAATATTTTTTGGAACTTCTCAGGAGTACCAGAAAACTGAATTCTACAAAAATTTGAGCCACGTTGAAGTTTGCGAAACCCATCTGTGCAATCACTGCGGAAACGACTGCAACGCAACTCATATCCACCTGCCGGGAGATTACAGTCATGCTTGATTTTTTTAGCCAGCTTTTTTCTTATGGTTTTATTACCCGAGCCCTTATCGCCGGAACATTGATTTCTCTCTGCTCAGCCCTGCTTGGAATAATTCTTGTTTTAAAACGCTTTTCAATGATTGGAGACGGTTTGAGTCATGTTGGTTTTGGCACCATGGCAATTGCAATGGCTCTTAACTGGTCGCCACTGGCAATATCAATTCCAGTCTGCATAATCGCGGCTTTTCTGCTTTTAAGGGTAAGTTCTTCCGCAAAAGTAAAAGGTGACGCTTCCATTGCAATTATTTCCAGTTCTGCCCTGGCTATCGGTATTCTGATTACCAGCCTTACAAGCGGTCTGAACACAGATGTTACAAGTTTTATGTTCGGAAGCATACTTGCAATCAGCCGCTCAGACGTAATTTTGAGCATTATTGTTGCAGCTTTTGTAATCGGTCTTTTTATAATCCTTTACAACCGGATTTTTATGGTGACCTTTGACGAATCTTTTGCTACAGCCTCTGGTATTCATTCCAACCTCTACAACGCCCTGATTGCCGTTCTTACAGCCCTTACAATCGTTGTGGGAATGCGCCTTATGGGAGCCGTTATGATTTCCAGCCTCCTGGTTTTTCCGGCCTTAACGGCAATGCGAATTTTTAAGAGCTTTTTTAAAGTTGTAATATTTGCCGCTATAATTGCCGTAGTCGCTTTTTTTGCCGGAATTACTGCCAGCTTTGCCTGGTCTACTCCAGCCGGCGCAAGCATTGTTGTTGCAAATTTAAGCGCATTTTTAATCTGCACACTGATAGGAAAAATCAAAAAATAATACTTTTGTGAAGAAAAATAAAAATGAAAGACCAGGCAGCGGCGAGCGTGTAGGGGAGCGAAGCTGCCCACCCGCGTTTATTTTTATAGAAGCGGGCGGGCCGACCCAAAGGGAGCCCCGGAAGGCGAGTAGGAAGAAACGCTCCGCCCAGAAATTCCCATTCACCATAAAAAAAGCGGAAACCTTGCAGCCTCCGCCTTTTTTTAAACCTACTAATTTAGCCCTAGAAGCCCAGCCCCTTTAATGCACCAGAAACTGCTTTTTTAGTTGAACCGCCGGTAAGGACATTTACGCCGGCATTTTTAATCTGTTTTTCAAGTTCCCTCTTTTTGGCGTCAATCTGCTTTTGAAGTGAATCCATGGAAGATTTCTGGTTGTTCATTAAGCCTTCAATATTTGTAAAGGCCTCGATTTTTTCTGTGGCGATTCCAGTTTTTTCAGAAAGCAATTTTGTTACGTTTTCTTTGGCATCCACAGCGATTGTATTCAACTCGGCAGAAATTGCCTTTGTAAGAGGATTTACAATCTGTCCGGTAAGTTTATCAAGATTGTCGATTGAAATCTGAGCTCCATTTTTGCTGGAATAGTTTACAGTAAAGCCGATTGTAAGTGCATTGATACCAGAAAGAGTATCGTTGTAAAGTTTACAGATTCTTTCCGGCTCAAAAGTCATGCCCTTAATGCCGGCCATTTTCATGTCAACATTTCCACCAATTTTGAAACTTCCGCTGTTATCTGCAGTCAACACAGCCTGAATATCAGATTTTGAATCAAAACTGAAAACTGATGCATCTGCTTTGATTGGCCAGCCCTTTCCAGCATAATCTGCTGTCACCAAAGGAGCTTTTGAAGTTTTTCTGGCATCAATAACAATGTTTGCACTGTTAGTATTACCCATAATCTTAAAGTCAGCCTGAACTTTTGCTGGTTTTCCCAGTATATCCTGATTATTGGAAATATCAAAAGCGCTTCCTGTAAACAAAAGGTTTTCAGGTTTTTGTTCTTTTCCGTATTCGTAGCCGGAAGCAAGAGCTTCTTCTACAAAAAGAGTTGGAATAGTGTCTGCCGCATAGTAAACCATTCGTCCAGGCAGGCGTTCTCTCTTTTCTTCCGGCTGTTTCTTTGCTTTCTTTTCCTTGTTTTTAGCAATAATTTTAGAAGCGGTGTTTACAGCTGAATCCATAATCTTTTCTGAAGTTTTTTCTGTTTTTTCGCCATCAAGGGCTTTTTTTGTCTCTGAGTTTTCTGCAGTATTTTCCACAGAAGCTCCTGAAGAAGTTCCCTCTGCAAGTTGGCCCTGAGCAAGAAGTTCTGCATTTTCATCGGCATTTTCCGCAACTTTTCCAGAATCCTTGTCTTTGCCCTTTAATTCGTCCTGGACATCCCCTGTATCACCGTTTCTAATTCCGTTTACGATGCCCATGGCCTTATCCATGTAAGGAGAATATTTTCCAAGAGCAGTGTAAAGAATAGACTGAACAGCTTCTTCTACCATCTGGCTTAAACCTTCCGGAGAGAAAAGTTTTTTAACATCGGTAATTTTTGTTTCCACAAGAGTTTTATCAGCCTTGATTGCACCTTCCAGCTGTTTCTGATAGCCGGCAACAGCCTTTGAATCAACCTGAATTTCTTTGCTTGTTTTTTCGATTGTCTGCTTAAGCTTGTTTCCTTCTTTTGTTGCATTGTTCAGAGTTTCAAGGGCGCTTTTTAATTTGGCAACATCTTTGATTCCGCCCCAGTTTGTTTTAAGAACCTTATTAACGTCGTCAGAAAAATCTTTCACACTTTTTTCGATTTCTCCCGGCACTTTTTCCCATTTTGCAACTTTCAGCTGAACATCCCCTGCAATTTCTGTTGCAACTTTTGGAGACTGAAGCTGGTCCTGCAAATCACCAATCATTTTTTCAGGATTGTAATTTTCGAACATTGCAAGAAGGGCATCCTGAGCTGCCTTTTTAAGTTCTTCTGCCTTTTCATTGTTTTCTATTTCGCTTTCAGTCTTCTTTGTCTTATCCTTAAAAGGAAGTTCGCCAGATGTTTTTCGATCAGTGTTTATTGCAACACCCTCAACACCGATTTTTTCAGCATGAAATTTTCCTCTGGTCAAATCCGTCAGGTTAAAATCGATTATAATTTTGTCCATCTGGAAAAGATTTTTCATCGGCGAATCTTTGTTTGCCTGCTGAAGATTTTTTATACTGATATAGGAATCAAAAAAGCGGAAATCTACTTTTTCAACGTCAGTTTTTGCCTGGAAAATTCCCTGCATTGAAGAAACTATTGCTTTTTTTAGCACTACATTCTTGAACAAGGAAAAACACACAACAAGAGCGGCCACAAAAATCACTGTTGCAAGAAGGGGAACAAATTTTATTCCCGCTTTTTGACTTGCAATCTGCTTGGCCAGGCTCTTGTATCTGTCTATATCTGCCTTAGGAAGTTCAAGCGACAAATCAGCCTTTAAAATATCCTGACCTTTTGCGTTTTTTGCAGGAAGGAAAAGTTTTTCTACAAAAAGTCTGTCCGGCTCAATGAACAAGCACTTGGAAATCTTTTTTTCAAACGCCTGAGGACTGTATTCCTTCTTGAAAAGTTTTGGAAGTTTTTTTGCAGGAAGCATTTTTACTTTCTTTCCAGCTTTTTCAAGCTTTTCTGTTTTTTCAGATTTTTCAAGGGATTTTTCCGAACTTTCACTAACTGCATTTTCCGAACCGGAAGCTGTATCTGTGTTGGAGATGGAAGCCTGCTCAGAATTTTTGCTTACTTCCTTACCCGAAGCGCTTTCTGAATTAGCTTTACTTGACGTATTTTTATCTTTTTTTGCCATAATTTCCTCCAAAATTACGAAACACTCTTGATGATTTTTTCAAGAAGAGGAATCTGGTACAGAGTTTTAAGAACTTTAGATTCATTAAAGACAGGTGCAATCCATTTTCGCCAGGCTTTAATTATAAAATAAAGCAAAAGAAAAAGCGGGATATAGCAAACCAGCCCGCAAACAAGTGAACCACATACAATAGAATTATTAAATCTGGTAAAGCCCACAAAAGGTACATTCAAAAGCCTTGAATAAAAATTTTCCAGAGGAGCGTATGTCAGAATAGCATAACCAACTTTATCAAAAAGTGGATCAAAAACCGGAGCTAAACAAGCACCGATGATCATCATAATGAAATATCCAGGCTTATTGATGCGCACAAAAGCAAAAAATACCAGAAGAATATACCAGAGCAGGTTATTTTTTGGCATCAATCCAAGAATCAAGCCAATGCAGAAAGAGTTTGCAATCTGGCTAGGTTTGATGTTAGCATTAAAGGCCTTTAAAAGATCAACTAAATATTGAATCATAAATCCCCCATTTTTATATTAAGACTTACATTATAACATAAGTTTATTAATTCTCATAAATTTTTTGAATTAGTGCCATAATTAGTACCATAAGGGCTGCTTGTGAGTCGATATAAAAATTCTTTGTGCTACAGCCCCTTTGGACACTCCGCAATGATCGCCAATAAAGAATTTTAACAAAAGCCAGAAAGTCCGTTTGGAAAGTCTGTTTGGACCACAATAAACTATAAGTACAATAAATGCGTTTATATGAGCCTCAGTAAAGATTTCCTAATGGCCGTCAAAAAAACTACTTATAGGGATAAAACTTTTTCCAGTCGAAAGCCTTTTCGTAAATTGAAGCAATCTGAAGAATCAGCAAATCCTTGTGGCGGGGAGCAATCATCTGCATACCAAGTGGAAGGCCCTCTCTGGAAAAGCCTGCAGGAATAGACGCTGCCGGGTAGCCTGGAAAATTTGCAAGAAAAGTTTGAGTCCAGCCAATCAGCGGCTCAATTGCTTTTCCGTTTATAGAATCAGGACCTTTTGTATTCCTGTCGCTGCGATTTTTTATTCCAGAAACACAGCTTACAGGGGAAAGAATCAAATCATATTCTTTAAAACACTTTTCATACTGATCCAGAACTTCAGTACGGGCAAGGTTAAAGCGATACATGTCTTCAATTCCCAGACCGTCTACAACTTTTTTCCAATAGATAAATTCTTCTGGGAAATCATGACTGTGTTCCTTGAGTAAATCATTTCCAACTTCTTTCTGGTGATTAAGTTCAAGAGCGCAGTCTATTGTTATCCCCTTGCACCATTGTTCTGCAAGTTCTGTAACAGAGTGTTTAAAATCGAATTTGTATTCTTCTACGATAAAACCAAGGTCAGAAAACCTTTTTACCGCCTGACCAAAAAGCTGACGAACTTCTTCTTCCACTTCAAAAATACCAAAATCACAGGTGTATGCGATTTTTATTTTTTTTTCTCCAGAATGTACCGATTCCACCGGCAACTCAAATTCTCTTGCAAAATCATGACTTTTTGGCAGGCTAAATGGATCTCTTGCATCCTGATAGCTCATATAATTCAACAGAATCGCGGCATCCTTTACCGACTTTGTAAGCCCCCCGTTAAAACAAAGTGGATGAGTTGCACTCCAGGCATCAGGCCGGCAGACAGAAGGAATTGTTCCCACGCCAGCTTTAAAACCAAAAAGATTACAAAACGAAGCTGGAATACGGATAGAACCGCCTGCATCTCCACCTTCCGCAATAGGAACAAGCCCCAAAGAAACTGCTGCAGCACTTCCACCGCTGGAACCACCTGAATTATATTTTGTGTTAAAAGGAGTGGAAGTTGGACCGTACATCAGGTTATCCGTAGTACCCCTGAATCCGTAGGCCGGTGCATTGGTTTTTCCGATTGCAATACCACCTGCCTTTTCCATTGCCTGACAGAAAACTGAATCACTTTCATCTGTTGCAAGCAGGCATTTAACGCCACCGTGTGAACTCTGCCAGCCTTTTTTGTTAGGCAAAAAATCTTTTAATCCAAAAGGAACGCCGGCAAATTCGCCGCAATATTCACCTCGTTTCAGCCGTTCTTCAAGTTCTTTTGCCTTAGAAAGAGCATAGTCCGCCTTTACATAAACAAAAGCATTAACCTTCTGATTGTATTTCTGGATTCTGTCTAAAAAATATTCCACAACCTCTGTCGGTGTAATCTGCCTGCTGTTTACAAGCTGACCAATTTCCCAGGCAGAAAGAGTGCAGAGAGTTGAAATATCAAAAGTGTTATTTTTATCAGTCATTTTTATTCCTTTAGTTTAAGTTTTTAAATCTGCCAGATTAACCAGAAAAACTGGCGCTTACCTGGAAGCTTGAAACAAGACCCCCAGAAGACCTCAAAATGATAAAATTGCAGGCCCATCCCAAAAACTGGCGCTTACGAGAAAAGCTGCAAACGAAAAAACACCTGGTCCTTCCCAAAAAATTTTTCCACAAATTCCCAAAATTCCCGCTTTTTCTGACCTTTTTATGACTTTCTCTGATTACCCGGCCTTTCTACCTGTACTCAAAGCGGGCAGGGTCGTCGCTCAGTTCCATTTTTTTACAGTAATCAAAGTAGTCCCGGCCAACACCTTCCTTCTGCCACTTCCGGCACTTTTTGTAGGCTATTGGGGAAAATAAAATTTCTGAAAAAAGCTCAATAATGGCGCCAATAATGGCCATTCCGGTAATTGTGACCAGTCCATAAAAATGGGCAAAAAAAGAAAAGGCTAGGGCAGTAAAAATAAAATTGTCCACAAACTGTCCTATCATTGTGCTGATGTAAGAACGGGCAATAAAAGCCACCTTACCATCAGAATTTTTCTTAAAAAGGCGTCCTATAAAAACATTTACCACTGCGTTTACGCAGCCGGAAATTACATATGCGATGGTGGAGGAAATCAAAATCTGCCAGGGCTGAACGCCATTTCCTGTAAAGCCAAGAAGAGTATCAAAAGAAGAGCTAGCACCCGGAAAGGGAAAATCTGAAGGAATGGAGGCGATAATTCCCAGAAAAACTATGGCAATGGCATTCACGGCTGCTCCAAAAAGGTTCAGCTTAATTGCAGCTTTTCCACCAAAAGTTTTGGTAACCATATCCATAATTAAAAATACGGCCCAGGAAAGAAAAAGTCCCCCGGTAATAGAAATAAAATAATTTTGTCCGATTTTTAAGCCACTCCAGACTATTTTATTAGCGGCAAGGTTCATGGTGACGGTCGACACTACAAAAAGTGCAACCACAACTGCGGGAATTGACCTCAAGAGCATTTTCCAGTCATGACGGTCAAAGAGCCATTCAAAGGTATCCCTAAAGAAGGCTAAAAGTTTTTTCATAATGTTCTCCTAGTTTTGTTTATAGACAGGATGGGTTTCGAACTGTCTTTTGCATGAATCAGCAAAAACTGCATGTAATTCACAACAAAAATTATAATGAAAAGGCAAGTTCTTAGACAATAAAAATTTTGTTTTTTTATGGCACTTTCTTTTTCTGGGGCAAGATGGGGGAGAGCGGCAAAAAGAACTCAGAATTTCGTCATAAAGAAAATAATGAGTATTGGCATTTGGGCGTATCCCCGGCGGCTATTTTTTTAAGAAATCGTCAGATTTTTTTTAATTAAAATGATAACGGCGACGAAACCAGCGCCATCTGGCTCAAAGCCGCCGGGGTCGGCTGTTCCGCCATTCCGCTTTCGCTCCAGCCGCTTCCTTCGGGGTAACCATAATTCCGCCTGCCCAAAAAAACTTCCCGGAAAATTGCTATTCCCTTCAAAAAATAATTCCCCGTGTCACCCCTCAGTCCAGTGGCCGCCGGCTTTTCCCTCCGTTTTATAAAGCCAGCTTTTTTATTCCCAACCTGCAGATATTTTTCTTAAAAAATCTTTTTCCACTCCAAAAATCACTCCGGTCAAATCCGCCGTGGCTCCATAGCCTTACGCATTTTTCAAAAGTCTGTGTATTCTGCTTTAAAAAAGCGGGCTCTTATAAAATCAGCTTGCTTTCCTTTTTTTTCTAAAATTCTTTTAAAGAAAATCTCTTGACAATTTCTATACCGAACGGTATACATTTCCTATCAGTTATATACCGAGCGGTATATAACTGTACTGCCAATTTGTACAGAACGCCCTCTCAGCTTTTTTATGCACAAATTGCCGCGGTTTTACTTTTATTACGGAGATTTTTACTATGAACACACTTTTTTCCGACAAATTTTTTTACCATATTTATCCTCTGGGTTTGTGTGGCTGCCCTGAAAAAAACGATTTTTCATGCCCGGCCGGCAACGCTTTTCAAAGACTCACCGCGGAACTTCCAAAAATTCAGGAACTTGGAGTAAACGCCATCTACATCGGACCAGTTTTTGAATCCTCTTCCCACGGATATGACACGGTAGACTATTTTCACATTGACCGCCGCCTTGGAAACAACCAGTCATTTTCCGATTTTTGCCGGGAATGCCACCAGCGGGGAATTTCCGTTATTCTGGACGCTGTTTTTAACCACACCGGCCGGGATTTTTTTGCTTTTAAGGACATTCTAAAAAATCGGGAAAATTCCCCATATAAAGACTGGTATCTGAATCTAAATTTCAGCCGCCACAGTTCTTTTGGAGACCCCTTCGATTATGAAGGATGGGCGGGCTGCAAAAATCTTGTCAAACTCAACGTTGATAATCCACAGGTAAGAGAGCACTTGTTTAGTGCAATTGATTTCTGGATAGAACAGTTTAACATTGACGGCCTAAGGCTTGATGCGGCCGATGTTTTAAGTAAAGATTTTCTGGATGCTTTAAGCCGCCATTGCAAACAGAAAAAGAATGACTTCTGGCTGATGGGGGAAGTAGTTCACGGAAATTACAACGACTGGGCTCGTCCTGGCCGCCTGGATTCCGTAACCAACTATCAGATCTATAAAGCACTCTGGTCTTCCCTGAACGACAAAAATCTTTTTGAACTCTCTTACAACCTGAACAGAGAATTCGGAACAGGGGGAATTTATAATTATTCTTTACTCTACAATTTTCTGGATAACCACGATGTAAACAGAATTGCCTCCTCCGTAAAAAAAATCGAACACCTTTATCTTCTTTACGCTCTGATGTTCTGCATTCCGGGAATTCCTTCAATCTATTATGGCAGCGAAAAAGGAATTTGCGGCTCCAGAAACAACTATGGAGACAAGGAATTAAGGCCGTCTCTTCCGCCTTTTTCAAGTAACTTCCCAGCCTATGCAAGTCCAAGACAGGGCGCTTGTGATTTAGAAAAAGTAATTAACCGCTTTTCTGCAATCCGCCTAAACAATCCTGCTCTGCAAAAAGGCTCCTACAAAGAAGTTTTTGTTTCCAACGAATTATTTGCCTTTGCAAGAAATTTTGAAAATCAGGAACTTATTATTGCCATCAATTGTTCCAACAAGAATCAGAAAATTCAGCTGAATAAGGCGGATTGCAGCAGAGGCTTTTATAATCTTTTAAATGGAAACTGTCTTTCATCTGGTCAAAAGGAAGCAGAAATTCCTGCAAACTGGCTGTGCATTTTTAAGAAAAATTAAGAGGTCAAATTTCGAGTTTTATAGTTTCAACTTCAAAATTGGCTTACGGTCAATATCTCGTGGTTGCAAAATCGCGCAGTACTGCGCTATGCGCTGCTTGTGGCAAGGGAACCATTAAATGCCGCTTCGCGTCATCCACAAGCAGAGCATTTTTGCCCCACGATTCGTTCCCTTCCTCCAATTTTAAATTTATTTCAGCAAACTCAAAATTAAGGCTAAATATTATAACCTTGCATTTTTTCGGAGGCCTGACCTTACCAACAGTGATTATCCGTTTACAACACCATAAGTAAAAGCATGTACTATTGCATTTACAAATGCAGGAAAGGCCACAGATTCAGAAAACTTGATTTTCTTTTCTTCTCCAGAATTATTTGCCTGCATTTTCTTATCCATGTCTTCTTCCGGCTTTTTTTCTTCAGAAAATTTTCCGTTGATTATGTCCAAAGCTACCGAATGGCAGGTTCTAAGATAAATTCTGCTGAAGAGCAATACCTTAGTCCGCATATTTCCAATTTCATTGGCAGAATTGTAAAAAAAATCTTCAAAAAGTTTTTCAATTTTTTCAGAAAAATTTCTGTAAATCTTACCTCCCTCTGACTCTTCAGAAGAAGTTGCCAGAGAAGAATGCAGTCTGAAAAAAGCAGGATTTTCTTCAGCTGCCAGAATTTCTGCCACCAGCAAATCTCTTAAGCCTTTTGTAAAATCTCTCTTATACTCAGCAGCCTTTTCAAGCCGCTCATAAAGGCCCTTCCCAAAATTTTCGATTATCGCGCAAAGAAGACCGCTTTTGCTGGAAAAATAATAATAAAGAGTAGGTTTTGTGATATTGGATAACGTACAAATTTCCTGCACCCCAACTCCTTCATAGCCTTTTTCGCTAAAAAGAGTGAGTGCGGTATTTAATATCAACTGTTTATTCTCTGAGTTTTTTTCCATTTTTCACAATACAAAAATTATATGCAAAAGAGACCTTGGCCCAAGTTATCCAAATTCCAGGATTTATCACAATCCCAGAAAATTACAATCCCCGGGCCCATTCGTAGGTACTCAAATAAGGATCCGGTTTTATTGCACCTGGAGTTGCCCAAATCTCATCGATAAGACCAGTTTGATTGATTCTACCAATTCTTACCTGTTTATAAAGATGCTGATTTGCTCCATCAATAGTAACTGTTCCTTCAGGAGCTGTAAAACTTAAACCCTTTGCAGCCATTCTTACATCTTCAACATCAAAAGAACCAGCTTTTTCGCAAGCGGCTGCCCACATGTATACGGCAATATAACCTGCTTCAATCGGGTCACCTGTCACACGGTCGCTTCCATATTCATTCTTATAATCAGAAACGAATTTTGCATTTTTGGGAGTCTCAGTTGTTTCGTAATAATTCCAGGTCACAAGATGACCAATCAGATTTTCAATTCCAATCTTGCTGACTTCTTCTTCGGAAATTGAAAAACTCATAGTCGGTAGTTTTTCTGCAGAATATCCGGCTTCTTTTAGCTGTTTAAAAAACGAAACGTTTGAATCACCATTCAAAGAATTGATAATTACATCAGGTTTTTCCATTTTTATTTCCTGAATTATCTCTGAAAAATCCGAATGTCCCATCGGAACATATTCTTCACCCACACAAGTTCCACCCAGCTGAGTAAGCTGAGCCTTTATAATTCTGTTTGCAGTTCTAGGGAAAATATAGTCGCTTCCCAGCAGATACATTTTCTTTCCAAAATGCTCTGCGCAATAATCAACTGCCGGTACAACCTGCTGGTTAGGAGAGGCGCCCATATACATAATATTTGGGCTGGCTTCCATTCCCTCATACTGAACAGGATACCAGAGAAGTCCGAATAACTCTTCAAAAACAGGCTTTACTGCCTTTCGGCTTGCAGATGTCCAGCAACCAAAAACTGTCACAACTTTGTCATCTTCCAGCAGTTTTCTTGCCTTTGCAGAAAAGGTTGAAGGATCACTGGCTCCATCTTCTTCAATAACTTTTATTTTTTTTCCTAAAACTCCGCCTGCCTCATTTATTTCTTTGATGGCAAGCATTTCAGAATCCCTCACAGGACTTTCACTCATAGCCATAGTCCCTGTCATTGAATGAAGAATTCCAACTTTTACAGTGGATTTTCCTGATTTGCATCCTGTTAATCCTAGAATAAGAGCAAATACAGCCGAACACAAAATGATTTTTTTCAAAATCGTCCTCCCAAAATATATTTCCACTTTATCTTATTATACAAAACTTTAGGGCTAAAGAGAAACTTTGCAACGTGCAATATTCTACAGTAAATCGTAAGTTATCATAATACCTTTTCCCTTAATATTACACTCTATTGGCTCACTAAATTTAAAATTCTTATCTTTCAAAAGATTGTACAGGCTTTCTGAAATCCTGATTTTTCCCGGAGTTGCCACACTTTCCATTCTGCTTGCCACATTAACTGCATTTCCCCAGATATCGTATATAAAGCGTGTCCTACAAATTACGCCGGCCGTTACAGGACCAGTATTAAGCCCGATTCTAATCTGGAATTTGATTTCTGCAGTTTTGTTATATTCCTCCAAATCTTCAAGCATTCCTTTTGCAAACTGTGCCATCAGTTCCGCATGATTTTCGTTGGGAGTAGGGCAGCCGCAGGCAGCCATATAGGCGTCTCCGATTGTTTTAATTTTTTCAATTCCCAGACTGGAAGCCCGGTTATCCCAGCGGGTAAACAAATCATCCAGCGCCCTGACAATTACGTCAGCCTTATAACCGCTGGAAATTTTTGTAAATTCAACAATATCGGAAAACAGAATTGTAATTTCTTCGTAATTATAACCGATTGCCTTTATTTCGTCCTTAAGTTCTTCTGCAATTTTTTCCGGAAGAATTGCTTTTAAAAGTTTGTCCGATTTAGACTTTTCGGCCTCAAGTTCCCTTGTTCGCTGCTTTACCTTTTTTTCAAGTTTTATATTTTCCAGCCTGATTCTCTGCTGCTTTACATAAAAAAACAAAGTAATCGAAGAAAATATTGCTATTGCAATAAATATCCAGAAAAGAGGCATCTGATATACATATGGCTTTTGAACAAAAAGAACTGCTTCTGCCTGGTCTGAATAAAGTCCGTCCCCGTTAATTGCATTTACCAAAAAAGTATGCTTCCCAGGTCTCAAGTTAGTATAAGAAAGAGTTCTCTCTGGACTTGGCGCGCTAAAATCTTTTTCAAAATTTGTAAGCTTATGGGTAAAAAGAATTCTTTCTGGAGCATCAAAACTGATTCCGGTAAATTTTATTTCTACTCGCTTGGTTCCAGGTTTCAGTGTAATGGTTCTGTCCATTCTGGAATAAACCTTGTTATCAACTGCTACGCTTTCAATTTGTACCAGAGGAGTAATAGGATTTTCAAAAATTTTTATAGGATCATAAATTGCAATTCCATCAACCATTGTGAACCAGATTCTTCCGAACCTGTCGATTATGCTTTTTGCCGTAGAAGTCGGTCCATCCGAATCAAGACCGTCGTTTCTGTTGTAAAATTTTACTTCAACGGCTTCCATTTTTCCAGTTGCCGTTTCCAGCATATCAGCAAATGGTGTACTGGAAATACCGTGATTGCTTATCATCCACAAATTGTTTGTTGAATCTGCAAGCACCTGAAAAACTGAATCAGTCTGTATTCCCTTTTCCGAATTTATATTCTCAAATACTGTTGGAACTCCCTTTCTGCTGTCAAAACCAGGCAGATGGGAAATTCCACTTCCTGTACAAATCCAGAATGAACCATCCAGATCCTGAGTAATCTTAAAAATTACATTTCCAATCAGCCCGTCGTCAGAAGAAAAGTGTGCAAATATTTCTTCATCTTTTATAAGGTACACTCCGTAACCATCTGTTCCTACCCAGATAATTTCATTTGTATCCTCATAAATTGTCATTACATACTCATTATCCAGTCCGTCAGCCTGTTTAATATTTTTAATTGAGCCGTCTTCGTGAATAATGCTAAGTCCAGTTGTGGTTCCTACATACAAAACGTTGGGATCAGTTTCTATCGCGCATCTTACCTTATTTCCGGCCAGTCCCTGATCCGTACTCCAGCTCTTTATCTGGCCGTTTTTAGAATAACGAATCTGCCCCGGCTTTGTGTAACAGCTTACAAGAATATCTCCGTTTTTTGTGGCCTGCACATCCCTAACTCTAAGATTTTTTGTAAACTCAGTGAGTTTATTTTCCACCCTCTTATCGTTCTCATAACAAATAACGCCATTGTCAGTTCCAGCCCATATTTTTCCGGAACGGTCTTCCGTCAGGCTATTCACCGTATAACCAACATGGTTCATTCTGAACTTTCCGTGGGTCATCTTGCCTATACCGTTTCTGTCGGTTGCAAACCAGATATTTCCCTCACGATCGCAGATAATTCGATTTATATTTGCGTTTGAAAGTGAACTTCCGTTGTAAGGATAGTATTGTCCGTTATCATAAACAACCAGGCCTTTTTCTGTTCCAAACCAGATGGTTCCACTTTTAGAAACATAAGAACAAATGGTAGGAATATTATCAAGAATTGTCCCAGTTTTTACCTTCTCAATTTTTCCAGGGAAAAGGCGAATAATTCCTTGATCTCCCATGCTTATCCAGAAATTTCCCTGCAAATCCTGAAAAATTGAGCTTACAAGATAGTTTCCAAAGACATCCAGTTCCGGTCTTGTGCGAAAAATTCCATCAGAAAAAAGAAAAAGCCCTTTTTCGTTTGCAGTAACTAGCCAGATTCTTCCTGCTGTATCGCAATAAAGGTGGGTTGCAATAACTCCCTTGGAAACCGTTCCAGCCTCAAACTGTGGAGTGATGATATAGCCTTTCGGCGTAATATAAACAACTCCGGTTGCCGTTCCTACCCAGATATTCCCCTTTTTGTCTTCCACAAGAGTTCTTACTGAATTATTTGGCAGGCCAGACTGCATTGTGTAGCACTTATTTCCCTCCCGTGAAATCTTCTGAAGGCCTTCGTCATTAGAACCAATCCACAAATTTCCCCGGGAATCTTCCAGAACACATCTGCATGAAGCAAATTTCCAGTCATTGTCTTTAGATTTTTTTAAAGTTGTAAAGGCCACTCCGTCAAAACGCACCAGACCTTCGTAAGTTCCGATATTTATGTATCCGTCTTCAGTCTGAATCAAATCTGTGGCAGTAGTTCCCGTTAAACTGCCAAAAGAATTCCACATGTGATAGACGTAATCGTCAAAAAATGAAGTCTGAGCAAAAATTTTAAATCCAAAAATTAAAAATAATAGAAAAAGGCCTTTTTGTTTCATACTATTATTATACGGCGAATTTTTGGGAATTTATAGATTTTTTTAGGGGTGGGGAAGTCTCCCCCTCGCTCCCAAGCAAATCGCTTCAAGGAGGCTGTCTAATAAGTTTAGTGACTGCGGTCATTGAGCCTGTCGCCCGCTTGCGCACGGAGCGAAGCGAAGTAATGACCATTTACACTATATCTGGTGGTTGCTACGCGCCTTCGGACGAGAACCTCAACCACCGCAAACTTTTCTTTTTGGACAGCCCCCTTTCCGCTTTATTGCTTGTCCGCTACACCAGATTCAGCTTCTTTTTTCTTTAATTCTTCTACTTCTGCCCTGGTAAGTGGCCGGTTTGCTATATATTCTCTTTTGTTTTTTTCAATTTCTTCAAAAGACCATAAGCGTCCTTTGTTCATTCCAGGGCAGTCTTTTGCACAATCGTTCCAAGTTTCCTTATTTTCCACCATCCATGACCAGAAAGGGTAGGTATAACACTGAACTGGGCGGGCCTGATATGCAGAACAGCCGTCTTTCCACAGAATACAGTCGTAATTTTTCTTTTCCAGAAGGGCAAGAACTTCAGAACCATAATAATATTCTGCCCAGCGGCAATAAGTATCGATAAATTCCTGAATTTTCATCTTAAAATGACTGCATAAAGTCAGTAAATCTCTTTCAGAAAGGTAAACGAATCCTGGCGAATGTCCGCAACAAAAAGAACATCGCTGACATTCAAAATGAAGCCCCTCCTGATAAAATATCTTCTTCTCGTTTTTTTCCTTTTCCATTAATATCTCGCTCTTATAAATATTTAAAAAAATCCGTAATTTTCTTTTTTCCGCAGATAATAGCAGATAATATAATTAATGTGCCCAAAGATTTCTACTGGCAACAGCTTTTTAATTCTACACTGGCAGGGCAAACGCATTATAATAAGTTAAACAAAAAAAGTGCTAAAGTCTGCGCAACCCGGCTTACACTGATTTTCTAACTTTATTTTTCTTACTTTAAATCCATTTATCTATTCTATATAATGAACTTATGCAGGAAAATTTAAGAAATATAAAAGCAAACCAGATTCGCGACGTTATCAGATACTTAAACAAATTCCAGAACGCAAAAATAGTCATCTATATAGACGATGAAGTTATCGATTCTCCTTTATTTCTCAGCCACATGCAGGATATTGCCCTCATTCATCAGGCCGGTCTTAAAGTTGCAATAGTTCCTGGTTCCAGAAAACGAATCGATCAGGTTTTAATTGATTCAAAAATTTCCTGTAAATATCACAACGGAATCCGCATTACAGAAGAAGAGGCCATGCCTCAAATAAAAATGGCCGCCTTCGACATCTCAAATATTGTCATGACAAGCCTGGCTGCCCACCAGATTACCGCTACAATCGGAAACTGGGTTCGTGCCCGCTCAAAAGGCATCCTGGAAGGAATTGACTACGGCACAGCCGGTGAAATCGACAAGCTCCAAACGCAGGCTATACTGAACACTCTGGAAAGCGGCTTTATCCCTATTTTTCCCTGCATCGGCTGGAATTCCAGCGGAAAACCCTACAATATTTCTTCAGTAAACCTCGCCAAAGAAGTAGCAGTAAATATCAAGGCTGACAAACTTTTTTATGTAATGAAAAATGCCCAGATTTCCAGCGATATTTTTGAAATTCCAAAAAACATTGCTTTTTCCGAATACAACGAAATTCCCGCCATGGATTTGCAGGAACTGGACTCTTTTTTTGCCGCAAACCCGCTTAGCCTTGAAAACAAAACATCAACTAACGACTCCGCATCTTTATCAGGCTCGTCAATCTCTGCCTGCTCCGAATTTTCTGACGATTCCACACCTTTGGCCTGCTCTGTAAACACAAAAAATAAAATTCTTTCTCTTCTTCACGCTTCCTACGAAGCCTGCAAAAAGGGAGTAACCCGCGCCCACATTCTTAACGGCTCTCTGGAAGGCGCCCTTCCTTGCGAAATTTTCAGCGAACTGGGTTCCGGCACAATGATTTTCTCCCGGGATTACGGAAACCTCCGACAAATGACCGAACAGGACATTCCGGCTGTTCTTTCTGTAATGGAACCATTTATTCAGAAAAAAATTCTTTTACCACGCAGCACCGAAAAAATGCAGGAATCTTTTGGCGACTACATCGTTTACGAAATCGACGGTTGTATCCGTGCCTGCGCCGCTCTCCACTCATATCCGGACAATCAGGCAGAAATCGCTGCTCTAGCCGTAAGCGAAAATTTTTCCAGTCTGGGAATTGGTCCAAAACTGGTAAATACGTTAATCGAAAAAGCCCGTAAGGAAAGCAACAAAAGCGTCTTCATTTTAACCACACAAACAGGAGACTGGTTTCAGGGGCTGGGCTTCCAGGCCGATACCATCGATTCTCTGCCACAAGAACGCCGCTCCCTCTGGAC
>JAILKG010000081.1 GCA_024693915.1 Treponema sp. | reverse complement strand
CACTGCGAAAATCCTATAAAGAGTACGTCAAGATTATAAATAAATACAGAGAAATATTTGGACTTGAATGCTTTTCCTATAAAGAAATAGACAGGTTTAACTGGATTTTTTGCAATCTTAAAAATGAGGAGACAACTTAATGGGCTTGTTCAATAAAAAAAACGAAGGCGGATTGATGGATGTAATCCGCTGTGATGAAAAAGAATACTTAATCTGGAAATGGCGTCCGGCTGGAGAAGATGTAAACACCACTAAGAAAGAAAATGCAATCCGCTATGGTTCAAGCCTTCGGGTAAAGGACGGTGAAGTCGCAGTTTTTGTTTACCCCGGAGAAAAGGGTAATCAAGATTTTATTGAAGGTCCTTTTGATCAGACAATAAAAACAGGAAACTTCCCAGTTCTTTCAAGTATCGTTGGTGCGGCTTTTGGCGGAGTAAGTCCTTTTCAGGCAGAAATTTACTTTATAAATCTTGCTGGCCTGATTCAAACAAGATTTGCCGTTCCTTATTTTGACATTGCTGACCCAAGATTCTTAGATTTTACAGTTCCTGTGGCTGTTCGCGGCGACATACGTTTTAAAATCACAGATTACAAGGAGTTCATTAAACTTCATCGTCTGATAAATTTTGACCTGGAAGATTTTAAATCTCAGATAAAATCTGCTGTTTCAAAATATGTAAAGGGCGTTGTCGCAAATATTCCGGCAGAAAAAGGAATTCCTGTAATTCAGCTGGAACGTAAGATTGGAGAAATTAATGATTCTGTTGAAGAATCTCTAAAAAAACGTCTGCAAAATGAATTTGGCATAACGGTTAGTTCAGTTGATATAGATGCAATCGATATTGATAAAACTTCTGATGGATACCACAAGCTCAAAGCCGTTACTCAGGATGTAACAACACAGACAATACAGCGGCAGACAAATGCAAACCTTACCAACATGGAAGAAACCCTGCGCATTCAGCGTGAGAGTATGGCTCAGGCGCAGCGTCTTCAGAATGAAACTGCAAATCTTTCTGCGTTCCAGCTTGAAAAACAGGCAGAGGTTGGAATTGCGGGCGCAAATGCTTTTGGCAAAATGGGTGCAAACGGTGCCATGGGAATCAATCTTGGAAATGGCGGGGGAATGAACCCGGCAGGAATGATGGCAGGAATGGCGATGGGAAGTGCAATCGGACAGAACATGGCTGGAATGGTTGGTGGCATGATGAATGGAATGAATCAGCAGGTGCCGCCACAGGCTAATAATGTACCGCCGGTTCCGGGAAATGAAAGTTATCATGTAGCAGTTAATGGAACTGCAACCGGTCCTTATACTGTTTCGGTCTTATCAACAATGGCGGCGAATGGTCAGTTGACTTCTGAAAGTCTTGTCTGGAAGCAGGGTATGTCTAACTGGGAAAAGGCTGGCTCTGTTTCCGCGCTTGCAGGTTTATTTACATCAAGCGTTCCGCCTGTTCCCCCGGTGCCACCACAGATGTAATCTAATTTTAGGAGAAAGAAAATGAAATGTAATATTTTTTTGACTGTAGCTTCTGTACTTATTGCAGCATTAATCGGATATGGTTTTTATGCAGCAAATTCAAGTGAGTCCTTTGTCTGGCTTTTATGCAGTGGGGCAGGAATCACTTCTGCACTTACTTTAACAGGAATATTTGGAATCTCAACCAAAGGAAGAACTGGAGGAATAAACATAACGGCTTTGTCGTCAATCTTTTTTGTTCTTTTTTTAATCTGTAATCTCGTGTTTGCTTTTACGGCTGTAAAACTTGCACCTTATGTTATTATTAATGGAATCTTACTGATTATTTATACTATAGGAATTTATGGCATAGTAAAAAGCAGACAGTAAAAAATTTTGCATTTTTTTAAAGAATTTTACTTAAAAAAAACACCTTTTGTGTATTTATTATATAGAGGTAAAATTTATGGCAGATTCTAATACTTCTTTAGATTTTTCTAATTTGGAAAACCTTTTACAGGATAAGGTTTATCCGGTTGAGGACAGGCAAAAGAAAAATGAACTCTTTAAGGCTTTCCTTTCTGAAGTTCTTAGCGAAACCCTGTGGTCTCCGGAAATAGAAAACATAGGCAAATATTCTTTTGAAATTCGGGAAGTGAATATTACGGAAGAATTTGAAAGCCTTGTTGACAGGAATGGCGGCTCAGGAAAAATCAACAGCGAGGATAAAGTCTATTCTTCCATGCTGAATGGAGAAAGGTTCTTTTCCATTTCGTCCGGTGAACGGGCGATCAGATTCGATATGCGAATCTGGGTGGGCATCAGATGATCGGCGATGATGAACGCCGTACTGTCACCATAAGCCCCAGCATGCACAAGTCCCCGGCAGGTACCGCGGATG
>JAILKG010000323.1 GCA_024693915.1 Treponema sp. | reverse complement strand
CTTTCCATTCGGCTGGCAACGTTTACAGTGTCGCCCCAAACATCGTAAATCCACTTTGTTTTTCCGATGATACCCGCAACAAGATCACCAGTATTGATTCCAAGACGAATCTGAACCTGGATCTGGCTGCTTCTGTTGTATTCCATAACGTCCTGCATAATTCCCTGGGCGTATTTAACCATTTTCAGGGCACCGGCACTTCCTTCGTCATCTTCAAAACCGCAGGCTGCCATGTAGGCGTCACCAATTGTTTTGATTTTTTCGATTCCTTCGTTCTGAGCACGGATGTCAAAGCGGTCAATCATTCCGTTTAACATGGCAACTACCTGGTCAGCAGAAAGCCCATCACTGATTTTTGTAAAGCCAACGATATCCGTAAAAAGAACTGTTACATTCTTGATTTTCTTAGCGATAGGTTTATCAGGATGTTCCTTTTTTTCTTCTGCAACGTCCTTTGGAAGAATGTTCAAAAGAAGTTTTTCAGTTTTATCCTTTTCTGTCATAAGGTCGTGGGTTCTTTCTTCAACCTTCTGTTCAAGCTCGATCTGGTATTTTTTCATTTTGTGGATTTTGCTTAAAACTGCAAGAGTAATAGTTCCTGCAAGAGTAAAGGCAATTACAATCCAGAACCAGGCTTCCTGCCAGATGTAAGGTTTTTTGATGATGATAATCGGTTCGCAAGGGTCGCTCTTTATTTCATCACTGTTCTGGGAGCGAACAGTAAACTGGTAAGTTCCAGGCCTAAGGTTTGTGTAGGAAACCATGCGGTTGTTGTTCCATTCAGAATAGTCTTTATCAAAGCCTGCCAGTTTATAGCTGAAAGTCATGCTGTCTGAAGAAATAAAGCTTAAGCCTGTAAATTTGATGTTCAAACGCTTACCGGATGGAGGAATGATGATGTTTTCTCCATTGTAGTCTTTTTTTACAGTATCAATTGTGTATTCCTGAATTTCAATTTTTGGAGGCTCCTTGTTTTTGCCGGAGCGGACAGGGTCGTAGATGGAAAAGCCGTCGATAAGGGTAAGCCAGATGCGTCCCAGACTGTCTTTCATGGAAAGTGATGTGGAAGTAACACCACCGGAAATAAGACCGTCTGAGCTTCCGTAGAATTTAACAGATATTCTGGATTTTTTGCCCTCAATCACTTCCAGAAGATCTTCGTAGCCAATTGAACATACACCACGGTTTGTTGTCATCCAGACAGTTCGGGTATAGTCGCAAATCATCTGGAAAATACCGCCGGAAATCAGTCCGTTGTGGGTATTAAAGCAGAAGAAGTTGTTTTTTTCTTCATCGAAGGCAGAAATTCCTGCTCCTGTACAAATCCAGAGTTTATCCTCAATTGGAGCAATCTTAAAAATTACGTTTCCGACCAGTCCGTCTTCAGTGGTGTAGTGCCTTACGATTTTTTTGTCTTCCAGAACAAAAATACCGCCACCGTCGGTTCCCACCCAGATAAGACCATCTTTGTCTTCGTAAAGACACATGATAAACTCGTTGTCAAAGCCGTTAGAACGGTTTAGGGTAGTAATTTTTTCTGTTTTTCCGTCAATTATACTTAAGCCCTGGGTAGTTCCTACATAAAAATCGTTATTCGATGTTTTTATTGCTACACGGCATTTTAAGCCTGCAAGCCCCTGAGGAACTGACCAGCTTTTGATTTTATTGTCAGGGCTTACGCAAAGCTGGCTGATGGTGGAATAGAAGGAAACAAGAAGTTCCTTGTCTTTTGTGAATTCCACATGGCGGACTCTCTGGCCCTTACAAATTTCAGTGATGAAATTGTTTACAAAATCGTTGTCTTTGTAACAGTAAAGTCCGTCGTCAGCACCCAGCCAGGTAAGGTTTCGTAAAGGATCTTCGCAGATTGCGTTTACGGCGATAGGCATTGTTACGGTTCGGAATTTTCCCTGACTGAGTTTTTCTATACCGCCGCGGTTAAAGCCAATCCAGAGGTTGCCTTCCCTGTCCTGAATTATGCGGTTGATGTAGTCGTCGGCAAGACCGTTTCTTTTGTCGTAATAGGTGTAGCTTCCGTTGTGGATGACGGTTAAACCTGAGTCCAGGGCGAACCAGTAGTTTCCGTTAGAGTCCTGGAGGATTTCGTTTACTACAGTTCCTTCTGTGTGGTCGTGGCCTATGTCATAGACTGTTTCTTCTGTGTCTTTAATTCTTACGGCATAGTGAGGAGAGATACCGAACCAGAGGGCACCGTTTTTTTCCTGCCATACTGTGTTTACGCTTGGATTTTTGATTTTTGTGATGCCATTGAAATGTTCAAGGTGATTGTTGGAAAAAACGAAGAGTTCGTTTTCAATAGCAGTTGTAATCCATACTCGGCCGGCTGAATCGCAGAAAAGCTGGGAAACCTGAATTGTTTCCTGGCCTATTTCTTTAAGACCGTTAGGAACTACAAAGTTGTGTTCTTTGTTCAGGTAGCAGAGGCCGCTGGCCGTTCCAAACCAGATGTTGTGGTCTAAATCTTCGCAGATTGCCCGGATGGAATTGTGGGGGAGTCCGTTTTTTGTGGTGAACTGTATGATTGTACCGTCTGGGGCAAAACAGCTTACACCTTCGTCGTTGTGGCCCACCCAGAGATTTCCGTAGGAGTCCTCAAAAATGGAGCGGACGGAAGTAAAGTTGTATTTGGGATCAATGGAAGAGTTGTAACAGACGAATTCAACTCCGTCAAAACGAACCAGACCGTCGTAAGTTCCTGCGTAAACGTATCCCTTCTTGTTCTGTAGGAGGGCTGTGATGGTCATGTCAGGAAGTCCGTCTGCAGTTGTCCAGTTCTTGCGGACAAAGTCGTTTAAGAAAGCCTGGTCAACCTGACCTTTTGCGGCTGTCTGTGAAAATGATGAAAAAGTAAAAGCTGATAAGATGAATAATACAGAAAAAAGTCGTTTCATAATGTTAATTATAGAAGAAAATTTGGATTTTTCAATTAAATTAAAAGAAAAGTTTTGCGCGGGGTGGATAGGAAGAAATAAAATTCAAGTGTCGCTTTAATGACCCGGCAATTTTTCTGCTATATATTTAGATAAAAAGTGAGCTAAAAAAGAGGCGAAAAAAGCCTGAAGTGCTCAAAAATCAAATATACCCCTTACGAGGGTTGGGAGAAAAAAATGAAAAAAATTGTTACAGTTTTTATGGCAGCTATTTTCTGCTTTGGTTCTTTTGCAGATGATTTTACAAAAACTCTGCATAATTTTTCAAAAACTATCAATGCTTTTGACAATACAAAAGCAAGTCCGGTTACAGAAAGCATTCCGGAAGGAAAAGACATTTTTCCTCTGCTCTGGAAATATGCTTTTAATGAACCTGTTCTTGAAAAAAACGTAATTGCATTTAAGGCTGAAATAAAATCAATGGATCTTTTCCAGAAAAACTTTGATATGGTTCAGAGGGTTTATTACAAATATGGAATTGGGCTCCAGTGCCAGGAATCCTATTTTACGGTAAGTCAGGAGGATGCAAATATTTCCGTCCTTACCACAAAAATGCAGGTATACGGAGTTGATAAAAATTTGAAAAGAATTAATGAGCCTTATGATAATCAGCCAAAATCCCTTGTGGTAAATTCCAGTAACATTCTTAAAGACCTTGTAAACGATGCAAAAAACCTTGATGATGGGGAATATCAAAAGTGGAGTGACCTGTGTTATTCAGATTTGACTGTTCAGCAGCTGGCGGGATTTTCTGCAGGAAATCAGCTTAAGGCAAAAAAATGGTATCAGGCACACAGCATTGAAGGAAAAAATATTTCAGAAAACTTTACCTTTGCAGATCTTAAGGAAAGTGACAGAGAAGGTTATGAATATAAGCTTTCTGCAATATTTCTTAATGTTCAGGGGACAAGTATGAACAACATTATGGTAACGGTATATTCTAACAATGATAAGTATATGGACTTAAAGGATGGTCAGACTATTTCTGTGAGCGGTAAAGTAACAAAAGTTATATATTCCGGTGAGTACAGCTCAAGTCATGTAATTCATTCCCTGGAAATTGAAGAATAGTTTTTTGAAAAAACTTACCGCTTCAAAGCGATGAAAAGTTCTGGAGCGGTATTTTTTGTTCAGAAGTTTTATACCGATAGTTTTTTGGAAAAACAATACATATTTATGAGCCCATAACTGCGCGGGCGTGGAGGGGTGGGCAAAGCCCAGCGACCGCAGGGCTTTTTGCTTTTTAAAAGACAGGGTAAAAAGAAGGAAGAAAAGTTTTTAAGGGAAAATGGCTTAGAGGGGGAGAGGTGCCGGAGGACGCCGAGCCTGGCGGAGCCCCGGAAGGCCCGTAGGTGGAAAGGTTCGCCCGAAAATTGATTTAAGGAAATGCTCAAGATGGCAGGTCGACATCAGATGGCAGGTCGGCTTTTTTTTATGACTGATTTATTATATAATCAGCCTATGGAAAAGGAAAAAGTGCGCGCAGGGCGGAACCAGACTCTTGTGCTGAATGATGATGACGTTGCAAGGCTTGAAAAAAAACTTTTGACCCAGGATCAGCTGGCTTTTTTTTGTGAAAAGATGAGCGGGCAAAATGCCAGCCCGGAATTTTTTGTTAACAAAACCATTAACGGCGATCTTTTAAAATGCATTGATTATATTCCGGATGAAATTTTCGATTTAATTATAATTGACCCGCCCTACAATCTTTCCAAGGATTTTAATGGCAACATTTTTAAAAGCATGAAGGATGAGGACTACCAGGACTATCTTGAAAGCTGGTTCTGTCAGGTTGTAAAAAAACTTAAAAAAAATGGCAGCCTCTACCTATGCGGTGACTGGAAATGCACTTCCGCCCTGCAGCGGGTGATGGAAAAATATCTGACGGTTTTGAACCGCATCACCTGGCAGAGGGAAAAGGGAAGGGGGGCAAAGTCCAACTGGAAAAACTCCATGGAGGATATCTGGTTTGGTGTGAAGGACAAGGACGACTATTATTTTGATGTGGAAAGCGTAAAAATGAAAAGGCGGGTGCTTGCTCCATACAAGCAGGAAGGTCTGCCTAAGGATTGGGAAGAAAGCGAAGAAGGCAATTTCAGGTTGACCTATCCTTCCAATTTCTGGGACGATATAAGCGTGCCTTTCTGGTCTATGCCAGAAAATACTGACCATCCTACCCAGAAGCCTGAAAAACTGTACGCTAAACTGATTCTTGCTTCAAGCAGGCCCGGGGATCTGGTTTTTGATCCCTTTTTGGGAAGTGGAACCACAAGCGTGGTGGCAAAAAAGCTGGGGCGCAGGTGGTGTGGTATTGAACAGAATAAGACCTACTGTCTGTGGGCAGAAAAGCGTCTGGAAAGGGCAGAAAGCGAAAACTCTATTCAGGGCTACAAGGATGGGGTTTTCTGGGAGAGGAACAGTCTGGCTTTTCAGAAGAAGTAAAGTTGTTTTAGTAAGTGCTTTATCTTGTGCCTGGATTCAACAGATTTTTGATTGTGATTTAACTGTTTGAGCAGGCGCCTTGTGGCAACTGCTATTCTGTGCCATTACCGTCACCTGTTTCAGAATTGTCATTATCGCCGGACTCATTCTCATTCTGGTTTTCGTTTTCCTCTTCCGGAACTGTGCTAGCGATTGGCTGAATTTTTTCGGCAAAAGAATCCCAGCCCTGACTTTCCTTGTATAATTCCTGGCTTGAATAGGGAACATAAATTATCTGAAGGGAAGAAAGGTCGCTTGAAAACTTGCTGTCGTTTATCTGGGGAGGATTTACTGCGGGGCAGGTGATTGTTTTTAAGTTTTTGCAGTTTGTAAAAGATTTTTCCTTTATGGAGGAAAGGTTTTCAGAAAGGGTAAGTTCTGAAAGGGCTGTAAAACCTGCCAGACTGTCAAATTTGATTACAGAAGTTGGAAAAGTGATTTTCTGGGTAGAAGTTTTTGTTGCTACATCTTCAAAATTCAGGGCAAGGACCTTTTCTCCCGCTATTGTTTCAGGAATTGTAAGTTCTTTTAATACCACCATAAAATTTAAGGTTATGCCAATACGTTTTCCCTCTGAATTTGTGTAGGCTGTTATAGTGGCGTTGTTCTTTTTTTCGCTGCCGGAAGAGCTTTCTTCGCTTCCCCACTGACTGTCCATAAAAGAGCAGGAAGAAAGACAAGGGCTGAAGCAGGAGAAAGCAAGAATGATGGAAAAAAAGGCCGCTAATCTTTTTAGGGCAGGGCTTTTTTTTGCAGACAGGTCTGAAGCCTGATTTTTAGCCTGCGTAATGCCGGCCTTTATGCTCCAGTCTGAAAGTTTTGGAACTGAAAGGGCTGACGAAATCTCTGCATTTTTTTTACACTTAATATCAATCTGATTCATTTTCTTCTCTGGGGGTTAAAAATTGTGGGGGAAGGATATAGAAAGTCCTGCGCATAAGGCATTTTCTACCATCCATGAGCTTTCTTTGATTTTTGAAGCTGGAATCCATGGATGAGCTGAAAAAGTGTATTCTGCAATTGCACTAAAGCGTCTGGAAAAGGCGTAACGGATTTTTACCGGAATTGAAAAACCATAAGTTCTGATTGTTGTAACATTTTTTGTTTCAAGACCAGCTGTGTCGGCATTTTCTGTAAGTACAAACCAGGTGTGCTGAAGGCTGATTCCCGTTGTGGCTGAAAGACCGCTTCCAATTTCGTATGAAAATGTTATGCCAGGGCAGAAAAGCTGGGGAATAATCAGACTTTCGTTGCCATATGGAAGTCCAAAGGTAAAGCCAATTATTGAAGAGACTCCAAGTCGGTTAAACCAGGCTTCTACTATGTCTATATTCATTTTTACCATTGGATAGTTTGAAATTTTTGTGAAATTATAGGCAGGACTAATTTCAACATTTGTTTGAAGCCTGAATTCATCTGAAAACTTTTTTGAAAAGAAATTCTTTTTCTGGATTTGCTCATGTTTTTGATTCTGTATCTGATTCTGGTTTTCTTCCTGCTCTTGAGAAAAAGCCGGTGCAAGGAGAAGAAGAAATAAAGTTGAAATTATTATTTTACTGATTTTCATATTTAACTGTAGGTTAAACTAAACCGCCACCAGATAATTGTCAATAGAGGCGGGAAAAATAATGATGGCAAAGGCATTGTAGACAATCTAAGTAAAGAAATGTGGCAAATTGCCGCCGTACACGAGATAAAAAAAGCAGCGGACTTTTACAATCCGCTGCCTTTGATTTTCAAGAATTTTCAGTTTTTTTCTAATTATTTTTTAAGTTCTGAAAAATCCTTGATGTATTTTTTTGCATTGCTTTCTGAAAGCTCAGCCTTGTGTTTTGTTTTGCTTGATACAGCAATGTATTTTGTTTTGTCGCCGTCTTTTTCTGAGTAGATTTCAACGGTAGTTTTTCCTTCTGAGCCGGAAATTTCAACAGAGGCTTCCTTTGTTTTAGGAAGAGCCTGATTATCCGGCAGCCAGGAGCTTGCGCTTAAAGAAATAATCTGTCTGATCCATGCAGAGATTTTTGCGGCATCTGCTTCTTCTTTTTCTGCGCTGCCTGTAAATGCCCAGGTAACTTCTCCATCAACAGGAGCAGCTTTTGTTACTCCCCAGCTTGATTTTGCAAGAGCAACCTGAACTTCTGATACAGCTGCTTCGTTCAAAGTGAAAATCTGCTTGCTTTTGAGGGAATCTTCTGTTTTGGAGAAGAGGCTTACAAGGTTTCCGCTTACAAGGTAAACGTCTTTTGAGTTTCCTACGGTAAGGTAAGTTTGTGAACCTGTTGAAGAAGCTTTTCCAACTCTGATTGAGCGGACTTCGCTTCCTGCTTTTAATGCTTTTACGGTGATTGCTTTTTCTTCGTTCAAATCCCAGCGGGCATTAAAATCGTCGGAAGAAAGGCGTCCTACAGTGTCCAGAACCTTAATTTCCTTCAAGTTGTTTGTGATTGAGTTGATATCGCTCTGGTTTGCAATAAAATCGTCATTTCCAACATACCAGTCGCTGCCGTCAAGAGTCAGATTTATTTCTGAGCCGTTTTTTGCAATAAGAATCTGGTCAAAGCTGCCGTCGAATTTTAATGTTTTAACAGGATTTTTTCCTGCCAGAATTGCCTGAATCAGGCAAACCACTGCCAGAAAAGCGATACATGACAAAAGTACTATTTTTCTTGGTTTCATATCATTTTCCGTCCTTTCTATTTAATATTTGCAGAAGGTTTCCGCTTATTCCTTGATTTCGCGCTGGTCATCAGGATTGTAGCGGTCGTGAATCTTTCTGCGGCGAAGGCTGCGTTTTCTCCATACGATAAGGCCTGCTGCGGCACAGATAAGGGCAAGGCCGATGATGCAGAAGTATTCTACGATTGCAGCATAAACTCCGCTGGTGTTGGAAATTGACTGGAATGAAACGCCTTTAGTCCTCATTGAGCAGAGGTCGGAATTTCCGTTCATGTAGTCAACTGCGTTTCTTACCATCATACTTACAGGTTCGCTGCCTTTTTCATCAATCAACTGGTTTGAAGTGATGTAGCTTGTTCCTGTTACAAAAATCTTTCCGCTCTGGCGGGCTTTTGCAAGGTGGGTTGAAGTAGAAAGGTTGCTGTCTGAATTTGCGTTTTCTTCTTCGGCCGGATTCTTTTCAAAGGCGCTTTCAAATTTTCCTTCAAGAAGAACTGCAAGTTCGTGCTTGTTTTCTGTTGATTTGTCGTAAGGGGCTGTCATGTTTGGATTGAGCTGAATGTTTCGGCTTTCTTTCCAGCCCTTTTCTGAACTTTCTGCAAGAACTGTAAGTTTGATGTCCTTGTTTTCCTTAGCTCCGGTGAGGTTTAAGCCACCTGCCTGAAGGAAAATTACATAACCTAAGTTCTTTGTAATCGGGTTTTTCTGGTTCAGCTGTTTTCCTGAAAGCTGAGGAGCCCACCAGAGGTTGATGTTTCCGTAGCCCTGCTGGCGTGCAACATAACAGTTTTCGTCAAATACATAGTTTGATTCAAGCTTTGCTCCGTATTTTTCCAGAAGAGTGTTCAGACCAGAATCAATAGGGGTAAATGTTGCCGGCTGATAGTAATTTCCCTGAGTCATGTTGAATGGGTCAGCAAAAATCATTACATTTCCGCCACGCATTACAAACTGGTCGATTTTGTAGAGTTCTTCCTGGCTGTAAGCGCTCTTTGGTCCGTTTATGATGATGGAAGTGAGGTTTACAGGAATATCTTCATCCTTAAGATTCAGTTCTTTAAGTTCATACATGTCTGAAAGAAGTGTTACAAAGTGAAGGCTGTTTCCCTGTTCATCAGTGAGGGCAGCTTCTTCGTGGCCTGTGATGTAACCAATCTGAGTGGCCTTTGAAAGAAGGTTCTGAAGACTGTCGGAAATGTTTTCTTCAATTTCATCAGTTCCGGTAATCATAAAGCCAAAGAGTGGGTGGCGGTAGATGCTCAAAGGAATTACCCTGAAAGCGTCCTGGTATTCAAGAACAAGACCAAAAATGGCAGGTGAGTTTGAGCCGTCCTTGTTTCTTAAAGAAACTGTCTGAAGACCGTATTTTTCTGCCAGATTGTTAATTTCTTCTTCGTCAGTAGGTGCTTTTTTAAGGTAGGTGAGTCTGTTCAGATTTTTCTTGTTTACCTCGTTAAAGGCCTGCTGAACTGCAGCGTCAACCTGTGAAAATCCGTTGATGTTAAAGTTTCCAAGGGCATCTGTTGCATAGAGGGTAACGGTGATTGCATCGCTGATTCCTGCAAGAGTGTCTGTTGTGGAAATTATCTTTGCAATTTTTGTAGTCAGGTTGTATTCAAAGCCTGCTTCGTTTGTGATGGAATCTATTACTTCGATGGAATCTCCGTAGGTTATGGCAACTCCCATCCATACCTGTTTGAAGCCTACTTCGTTGTTTTTTACTTCCTGAATCTGAATCTGGCGCAGACCGTAACTGGAAGCAACTTTCTGATTTTCAGGCTTATCCATATCGTAGATGGTGTAGCTGAAGTTTTTGTTAGCGGCACCCTTGTATTCGATGAGGATATCTTTTACATAGGTCTGAACCTTGCTGTAGCCGGTTGGAAGGTTGTCCGAAAAGAAAACCTTTACTGAAAGAGGTTCTGTTAAAGTTCTTACTGTTCTCTTGCTGGCTTCAGAAAGAGAGTAAGAGCGCTGGCTTGTGATGTCCAGTCGCAGGTGAGCGTTGTGACCTGCTATGCAGGCAAGAATTAAAACGATTATTAAAAGGGCAAAGTCGCTTTTAGGACTTTTAAGCCATTCCAGAAATTTTTTCATTTTCTTTTAACTCCTTTCCTTCTGCTGAGTTACAACTGTAAGGCAGAAGAAGAAAACTGTAAGACATACAAAGTAGAGAATATCTCTGGTATCTACGATTCCGTGAGAAATTGAAGTGAAGTGTTCGTATGTCGAAAGAAATTTAAAGAATTCATCAATAAAGTGAGGAACGCTTTTTGGAATTGAGAATGGAACATAGATGCTCATCAGAACTGCACATGCAGGAAGTGAAATGAAGAGTGAAACAATCTGATGTTTTGTGATAGATGAAGCAAATACTCCGATGGTAGAAAAGAGGGCTGAAAGGAGGATAAGTCCTAAATAGCCGGCAATAATCTGGTTAAAATCCAGTTTTCCGCAGAAGGAAATAAGAATTGGAATAAAGAGGCTTGGAGCAATTACGATGAGGGAGGTTACAAAGGCAGCCAGTGTTTTTCCAAGAACCACATTCATCTCTGTAAGAGGAAGGGTCATGAGGGTTTCCATGGAACCAGTTCTTTTTTCTTCGCTGAAGAGCCTCATTGTGATGATAGGAATAAAGAGGGTCAGAAGAATTGACTGGAAGAGGAATAAAATTCTTAAGTCTGCGCTCTTATAAAGGAAGAAATTGTATCCCAAAAAGAGGCCTTTGAAGAAAGCCAGACTAAGAATGATTATATTCATGCAGATTACGATGTAAGCAATTGGGCTTGAAAAATAGGAAGAAAGTTCCCTTTTCATTATGATTGCCGCAATGTTGGGCTTTTTTACATTTTCGTTCATTTTGCATCTCCCTGTTCAGCAGTATTTGCATCAGCAGAAGCTGAAGAATCAGCAGTGAGGATATGGAATATATCTTCAAGGCTGTTTTTCTGAAGATTGAGCTCGTAGAGGTCGTAGTTCTTTGAAAGGACAGCTTTTGCAATCTGTGGGCGGATTTCTGTTCCGTCTTTGATTGAAATGAGGGCTGTTGAACCCTTTTCTGCCTTTTCAAAGGAAATGCTTTCGATTCCTTCTATGCCGTGGATGGCATCTGAAAGCTCTGCTTCGCTTGCGTCTGCATTAACCCTGATGATAGCTGAGTTTGCGTATCGGGTTCTGAGCTGGTCTGTTGGGCTGTCGGCTACAAGCTTACCGCCTGAAATGATGATGACACGGCTGCAGAGAATTTCAACCTCTCCCAGGATATGGGTGGAGATAATAACAGTTCTTGTTTTTCCGATTTCCTTGATGAGGGCGCGGACTTCTTCTACCTGGTTAGGGTCAAGACCGCTGGTTGGTTCGTCAAGAATGAGGATTTCCGGGTCGTTCATAAGGGCGTGGGCAAGTCCTACGCGCTGTCTGTAACCTCGGGAAAGTTCCGCAATATTTTTGTGCATTACTTCTTCAAGTCCACATTCTTTGCAGAGAATTGGAACTTTTTTGTCTGCATCCTGTCCGTGAACAGAAGCGATGTAACGCAGGTAGTCGTCTACAATCATGTCTCCGTAGAGGGGAGCACTTTCCGGCATATAGCCGATTTTTGCTTTAGTTGCTACGGGATTTTCTGTTACATCGATACCGTCGATTTTGATTTGACCGTCTGTGGGTTTCAGGAAGCCCGTAATCATTCTCATTGTTGTAGTTTTTCCGGCTCCGTTTGGACCGAGCAAACCTACGATTTGTCCGGTTGGAATTGAAAAACTAACACCGTCAACGGCTTTGAAAGTACCGAAATGACGGGAGACGTTAGAAACTTCAATCATTTTATATTCTCCTTATTTTGATTAATGTATAACAGGCTAAATTTCGAATTTTTTATTTCAATTCAAAATTGGCTCTCGGCGTGAACGCGCCAGCAAAAAACGGCAGACCGCTTCGCGGTGGCTGAGTGTTTTTTGTGTCGCAACCACGCCTACGCCAATTTTTATTTGTTGTCAAATAACTCGAAATCTAACCTGATAATATGAATTTCAGGCTAATGAAATATTGTATTTGCGTTTTTCTGGATCTTTGTTCTGCTTAAAGACGATGGCAACATTTCCGATTATGCGGACAAGGTTTGCATCGCAGGCCTGACAGATGTTTTCTGTGAGCTCATGCTTTTCGTCTTTGAATTCATTGAATTTGATTTTTAAAAGTTCGTGAGCTTCCAGGGAAGTCTGAACCATTTTGATAAGCTGCTCTGTAACTCCGTTTGCACCTACAATTACAACCGGGTCAAGAGAGTGAGCAAGCTTTTCCAGCTGCCTTCGAGTTTTACTGTTTATTTCTACCATAATATTTAATTTAACAATTTTTTAACAGTTTTTCAATTTAACTTTTAGTTAATTAGCGTAAATGTGAAAAGAAGTTATAAACGTCAGCGTACACGGCTTGAAAAAAACAGCACTTGCTTTGTTTGAGAAAGCCGGGGCCTTGCGGGGCCGAATGTAGAAAAGTTTTGCCCCGCTGGAGGGGGTAGCGGACAAGACCGGAGGGGCGGGAGAAGATGGAAAAGTTTTTTATAAGAACTTAGAGCGAAAGAAAGGGTAAAGCTCTTTGTGTTAAAAAAAAATGGCTCCCGCCGCGAGGACTTGGGAGCTAGGGGGAGGGCTCTCCCCCACCTGTGTGAAAAATGAAAAAATTAGCGGACTTTGAAGAAAATTCCTAAAATTGCAACGGTTATCAAAAGCTGAAGAATCATGAACTTTAAGAGAACCTGTGTTGCTGACCAGCCCTTGTTTTTTCTCATGTGGTCATGAAGGGGGAAACGCACATTTTCGAAGATTTTGATTTTGAAGAAGCGGAGGAGGAAAACTTTTAAAAGTCCCATTCCCCCGTTCAGGAAGATGATGGTGCTGGTTGCGATTATCAAAAGTGGGTTTCCGCTGATTAAAACCATGGCGCCGATAAAATATCCCAGGGCGCGGCTGCCGGCGTCGCCCATAAGAACGCTGGAAGGGTAGGCGTTGTGCCAGAGGTAGCCCATGAGAACTCCTGACAGGGTAAAGGTCATTAAGGCCCATTTTGCTCCGTCCTGAAGGTGAGGTACCAGAAGGTAGTTAGCAATATCAACGTGTCCAAGAATAAAGTAGAAAATTGCACCCAGGGTTAAAAGGGCAATCAAAACCAGGGAACCGCTTAAACCGTCCACACCGTCTGTGCAGTTTGTGGTGTTGATGGAAGCCCAGAGAAGAATTACGCTTATGATTACAAATACAACCGGGTGAACATTCACCGGTTTTGAGATGAAAGGAAACCAGAAGTGAACATTGCCGTCTGCGTTGTGGCGGGAAACATAAAAATAAATTAAAAGTGCTGTGAGCAGGCTTATAACTAGGTCAAGGAAACCTTTTAAATATTCCCCCCAGCTTTTTGTGCTTCTGTCGTCCAGAAAACCTGTGAGCATTGTAAGGTAAACTAAAACAAGAATGCCCCACTGAAGAATGTCCATGGGAACAAAAAGAATGCAGAGGAGGGCATAAATTGTGATGAAAACCACTCCTGCTCCGGTAGGTTTTCCTTTTGCAGCTTCTGCTGTGGCCGTAAGAGTAAATTCTCTGCCCCGGTCGTGAGGGAGTTTTGAGTAGAATTTTGGCAGAAGGCCAAAGGTAAGAAAAAAGCCGGAATAAAGAGCCAGGGCAATTAAAACGGTGTAAGACTGCAGGAGTCGGGCCGGTCCCCAGAAGCTCTGGAGAAGGTTTCCAAGATGATAAAGCATATAATCCTCGAAAAAATGTGCTGTTGGCTTTAGAAAGCCAGATGCCTCATTCCTGTGAACACCATTGCTATGTCGTTGTTGTTGCAGAAGTCTATGAGCTCCTGGTCGCTGGACGAACCGCCTGTCTGGATGATTGCTTTTATGCCCAGTTCAGCGGCTTTGGAAATGCGTTCGTCAAATGGAATGGAAGTATCACTAACTAATACTTCGGCATTTGTGTCCCCGGAGGTTAGACCATTTTTTATACAATCTTCTGCATCTTCCAGGGCAAAGCGGATGGACCTTTTGCGGCTGGTTTGCCCGGTGGAGATTCCAATGGTTGCAAGATTGTTTACAATCAGGGCTGAGTCGGATTTTGCGGCAAGGATTATCATTGTTCCAAAAGCCATTGCATCACACTGAGCCTGGGTAGGGCGGCGGTTTGTAACAACCTTCCATTTCTGGAAAAGGGTGTTGTCCGGAGTCTGAACAAGAAGTCCTCCGTCTATGGATGAGGTTTCGTGAAAGCCGCTGAACATTTTAGAAGCAACAATCAGATGAAGGTTTTGGTTTTGGGAAAAAATTTCCTTTGCTTCTTTGGTGAAGTCCGGGGCTACGATGGAAAGCAGATTTGACTGTGAAAGAGAAATTGCCGCATCCCTGTCGATTACTGCGCTGCAGGCCAGAGTGGCCCCGTCAAAGGTGTCCGGGCTGCAGTTTAAGGTTTTGGAAAAGGATTCGCATACATTTGAACCAAGAGCGGCTCCAACAGGGTTTTCATTTTTTATTGCGATTGTAAAGACACTTCCTGCCGCCGGTGTAAACTGGGTTGTGTATGGATAGCCCTGGGAATCTGAGCTTGGTACTTCAAAAGGATTTTTAATGATTTTGAAGTAGAGGCTGACTATGTTCCAGGAAATAAAGCAGTTTTTGACGATTATGTAGTCCAGTTCTTTTCCCTGAATTTTCTTCATGCCGGAGAGGGCAGAAGTATCGTGGTTGTGGGTGTAGAGGCAGGCGTACTGGTGAGGATTTGTTCCGTGAACCAGTTTTTTTTGCTTGTGGTAGGGAACAACAAAGTATTCAGGAAATTCTATGCGCTTTTTCTGCATGGCAATTGAAAGGCTGGAAGCGGCATCGTAGGCAGCGCAGAGGTTTAAGGCCTTGCCTGCAAGTTCAAGACGGAAATTTTTTGTTACAGAGTCAGTTTTAAGCTGAATGATAGCTTCTGAATAATCTTCCGGATTGGTAAGAATCAGAACGCTTCTGTAGTTTTTTGCGGCACAGCGGATTAAGGTTTCGTGCTTAAAGTTAATGCAGTTGTCGGAGCTGGATTCTTCCAGAAAATCTGCCAGAGGGTGGTAACGGGGTTTAATATTCACACAAACAAGGCGGATTGCCCCTTTGGTGTTAAAACTGTCGTGGTAAAAATCGCTTTCGTTCTGGGTAACCTGTTGAATCAGTCGGAAAAAAGAATCGTCGGCAGGAGTGTTGCCAAGAAGAGCTTTTTCTTCTGTTACCGGGATGTGCTTTGAATTGAGGTAAGCCAGAGTTTCCCCTGCCGAGATAATTTCCCAGTCGTCGCAGATAAGAAATTCTGCCAGCTGGGGAAGCTGTTCCATATTTTCTGTGTAAATGATTGCTCGCTTTTTCATATTTTTATTCTATCAGAATAGAAAAAAAATGCAAATTCCAGAAAAATGGTGTTATATTTAAATAGTCTAAGTTTGTTTCACTTTGCTATTCAATACAGGTCGCCAGCGGCCTATCACAGGAGGCATGATAAAATGGAAGATTTTTCTTTTGAAATTACTGAAAAAGTTGGGGTTATTTCTGAGGCTAAGGGTGGCTGGACCCTGGAGTTGAACAAGGTTTCATGGGGTGGACGGCCTGCAAAATATGATTTAAGAAGCTGGGCTCCAGACCATCAGAAGATGGGAAAAGGCGTAACTCTTTCTGAAGAAGAATTAAAAAAACTCAGCGAAGTGATTTCCGGCCTTGGATTGTAACAGTTTCTAAAAATCGCTTGTGAGACCCGGTTGTTTTTACGGGCTGGTTTTTCGGGCTCTTTTTATTGAAGAATGTTTTCTCTGAAATGTAACAGTTTATAAAAGAAGTAGGGGGCGGATTTTTGTCTCTCTGCCTTTGTACTTTTTAGAGACTTAGAAGTCCTCGTAAGTGGCAGAGGAGCCGCCTTTTTTTGTGACAATCTCGTATATTAATTTCTGGAGGCAGGTATCTTCCAAAGAAAAACCGCCTGCGTTTCCGGAACGTCTGATATCCATATCTGTTTTTGAGATGGCTGCCAGAACTCCCTGGCACTGTCCGCTTGTCCAGACATTTGAGGCTCTTGCATAGAGAGCCTGATTTTTTTTGCTTGAAAAACCGTTTTTCTTTAAGTTAAAGTCGTTTGTCAGGCTTGCATCTTTAAGTTTATGATAGTTTATAAGCATTCTAAAGCAGTAAGAAAGAGCACTTAGAATCTTTACCGATGAGTTTTCTTTTGAAAGTCTTACTTTCTGCAGTATTTCCAGGGAATGTTCCAGACAGGCGGGAATGCCTTCTTTTGTTCTGGTCATTGCGTCAAAGAGGGAAAAGCCGTCTTCTTCTCTGTTGCTTAAAAGAATGGCATCTACATCATCAGTGGTGATTGTTTTTCCCTTTTCAAAAAGAATAAGAAAACGCCTGCATTCATTTTTTAAGGCTTCCGTATTGCTTTCAGTCATTTCAAGAATCATGGAAACCGCGTCGGGATCAATCTGCATTCCGTTTGTGGAAAAATACTTGTGTATCCAGCTGCTTCTCTGGCTTTCTGAAAGTTCAAAAAAGATTCTTTTGTTTGAAGGAGAAAGCGCCTTTTCGATTTTTGTATTTACAGAGTATTCGTCGGAAACAAGAATGAGGACTGAATTTGCCGGTCCTTCAGTATTTATCCATTTTGCAAGGTAGTCCAGTTCATCTGCTTTTTTTATGCTTTCTACACTTTTTACTACAACACAACTTGCGTTTGAAAAGAGACTGTCACTGTCCAGAGGGCTTAAGAACTCCTGAACAGGGGTTTCTGAGGCATAAAAAAGGTATTCGTCAACGTCTCCGTATTTTTTTGCCAGGGAAGATTTGATGCCGGAAATTGCATCGTTTTTTTCACCAGCTTCGGGACCTGTGTAGAGATAAACCGGGCGTGCCACTTTTCTACCTTAATAAGTGCGTACTATGCTGGTGAGGACGCCTACAATTCTAACATCCTGGCAGTAAATTGACTGGAATGCAGGGTTTTCCGGCTGAAGTCTTACGCGAGTAGCTTCCTTGTAATATCTTTTTAAGGTGATTGCGTCTTCAAGAACTGCTACAACAATCTGTCCATCCTGGGCGCAGGAAGTCTGTTCTACAACTGCAAGATCGCCTTCCAGAATTCCGGCATTTATCATGCTGGTTCCTCTGACTCTGAGGGCAAAGTAGCTTTTTCCAGGTTTGATGAAGGGTTCTGTGAGGTTTACATATCCGTCCAGGTTTTCATCGCAGAGAAGAGGTTTTCCTGCGGCAACTGTTCCAAGAAGAGGTATCTGAGAAACAAAGGTTTTTGGTTCCTTTTCTCTTTCATCACGGATAACTTTGATGGAGCGGGATCTTTTCTGTTCTGTGGAAAGGTAGCCCTTTTTCTGAAGTGCTGCAATGTGATCCTGAACAGCTCTGAGAGAAATGTTGAAATGTTCACCAATTTCTCTGACTGTTGGAGGGTAGACATTTTCTTCAGTGAAATTAGCAATGAAAGTTAGAACTTCCTTCTGTCTTTCAGTAATTTCTTTCATTATTACTCCTCCTCAAATTTTGATTCAAAAAGAGCAGCAATTGTTTCTGCAGCTTCTTTTTCATCGTCACCTTCTGTTTTTAATGTGAGGACGGTATTGTAGCCTGCTGCCATTGTAATAACACCCATAATTGACTTTGCATTTACGGTTGTGTCATCTCTGGAAAGAAAAACTTCGCAGGAAAACTTGTTTGCGGTTTGTGCAATAATGGCTGCCGGTCTGGCATGGATTCCAGCTCTGTTTTTTACAGTAAGCAATTTCTCAATCATAAAAAGTTCCTTATAAAAAAATATATTTTCTGCTGTTTTGGTTTCTTCCTGGGAAGTTCCTTACAGCCCCCACCTGCTTATGCAGAAGGCTAAAAGTTTATTAGCCTGCCTTTTTGTAAACAGTCAGACCTTTTTGGAAAAAACTGAAAAGCATGATGTCTAGTAGCTTTCGTCTTCTCCCATGTAATTTGTCTGAGCCTCTCCTGTTTCAATCCATTTAAGGACATTCTGGTTGAATTCCCGGGCTGAATTGTAACCCATATTTTTTAATCGTTCGTTCATACTTGCAGCTTCTATAATAATCGGAAGGTTTCGTCCCGGACGAACAGGAATATCGATGCAAGGAACCTTTACTCCCAGAATATCCATATATTTCTGGTCTACTCCAAGGCGGTCGTAGTTTTTATCCTGTTCCCATTCTTCAAGCTGAACTACCAGCTGGATTTCCTTCTGGTCGCGGATGGCACCAACTCCGTAGAGCTGGGAAATGTTTATGATTCCAAGGCCTCGTATTTCCATGTGGTGGCTTATAAGGGAGTTAGCGCCCCGGCCTAAAACCATGTTTCCGTTTACACAGCGGGCTTCTACGATATCGTCTGCAACAAGACGGTGACCGCGCTCTACAAGTTCAAGGGCGGTTTCGCTTTTACCAACTCCAGAGTGTCCTGTTAAAAGAATACCGATACCGTAAACTTCTACAAGAACGCCGTGAAGGGTTTTTCTTGGAGCAAAAATATTTGAAAAAACTCGGATAAGCCTGCTGGAAAAATCTGTTGTATCCAGAGGTGTCTGAAGGATTGGGCAGCAGGCTTCTTCGGCAAACTGGAAAAATTCCTCGGTAGGTTCACGGCTATTGGAAAAAACGCAGCATGGTATATTGTAATTAAAAAGTGCTTTTAGATTTTCGCTGTTGTGTTCGTTATGAAGTTTCTGGAGATATGCGGTTTCTCCTCGTCCGAAAAGCTGAACTCTTTTGTGGGCAAAGGCGTCAAAAAAGCCTGAAAGAGCAAGACCAGGTCTGTTAATATCAGGAACGGAAATTTCCCGTGGTAAACCACGACGACCACCGATGCACTTTAATTCAAGGGCGTCGTGACCTGGGAGATCCAGTTCAATCATGTCCAAAACAGTAAATTTTCTGTCAGCCATTCTGCGTATACTATACATTTATTGCAGATAAAATTCAACAGGATTTTTATAATAAAAAAAATTATAAAATAATTTTTTGTTTTGACTGGTTACTAAAATCCTCATTTCTTTGTTTTATTTTCAAATACCAACATTAGCCGGCATGGAGAGGAAGAAATAAATAAAATGATATATAGAAAATGCCGAAAATCGAAGGGGAGAACTTAGGAATTAAAAATGAAAAAAAATATCTTCTTTTTGCTGCTTTTAAATTTATCCTTTGCTTTCTTTTGTCAGGAAGTAGAATTGCTGAATCTTACGGTTGATAAAGCAGTGGAAATTGCACTGGAAAACAATATTTCCATAAAAAAATCTACAATAGAATTGCAGAAGGCAAAAATTGCAGATAAATTTTCCTGGAACAGTATAAGTCCTTCTTTTCAGGCTGGGGGAACATATACTTCTTCCCTGGAAGAAAACAGCGACTCTTTTTCAATAACAGGAACTGCCTCTCTCAATCTTTCTACAAACCTTTTTTCTACAATGAGGTCAGCAAGATTAAATTATGAAAGCGGCCTTATGAGTTTTGCGGAAGCAAAACGCTCTGTTGAACTTTCTGTAAGAAAGACTTTTTACGGACTTTTGTACGAAAAAGAAAATATCGAACTTCAGAAAAGGGGGCTTGAAACCAGCTACAAGCAGTATCAGACTAATCAGGAAAAATTTTCCAACGGAAAGATAAGCGAGCTGGACGTTATGACAAGCCGGGTTCGCTATGAGCAGAAAAAGCCTCTTGTGGAATCTGCTGAAATTACCTACAGAAACGATCTTTCTTCCTTTAAGCAGGTGCTGGGAATTGACCAGTCTGTAGAAATTGAACTTTCCGGAAATCTGGATGAAGTGCTTTCCCTTAAAAATATAAGTTTTGAAAGCCTTCCAGTCAGCCAGAAACCCGCTCCTGAAGTTCAGTCTGCTGAAAAATCTGTGGAAATTGCAAAAAATAATCTTCTGGCATCCAGGTTCAGTGCCTACGGACCTTCAATTTCTGCATCTTTTACCCTTACAGAAAGCAATACCCATGTGGTGGATGCAGCAACAAGACTTGCCACTTCGGAAAGAGAGTGGAGTGATCTTAAAAAATCCCTGAGAGTAGGAGTGAACATTCCTTTAGACGGATATCTTCCATGGTCGTCATCTTCTGCTCAGGTTCAGAATTCAAAAAAATCTGTAGAATCTGCGGAATTAAGCCTGGAAAATGCCAGAACTTCTGTTCAGATTAAGACGGAAAATTATCTTAGAAAAATAAATCAGAGTATAAGTCAGGTTACTTCGTTAAAAAGCAATGTGCAGCTGGCGGAGCAGACTTATTCTTTGACACAAACGGCCTACAATTACGGAAAAACAGATTTACTCAGCCTGCAGAACGCTTCTGACTCAGTTTTGAGTGCCCAGGTAAGCGTAAAGCAGCAGGCTTATTCTTTAATCGGTTCCATTCTGGATCTGGAAAATCTTCTGGGACTGGATTTTGGAAGTCTTACAAAATAGAAGAAAAGAGGAAGGTACAATATGAAGAAAAGTGTAAAAACTGCAATTATTGCGGGAGTTCTGGTTTTGCTTACGGTGGCAGCCTGCATTCTTATTAAAAAAACAGGTTCTAACAACAAGATGGGAGCCGGAATGGGACGGGGCCGGGGAGCCGGTGGAAACAGCGTGGTAACTGTTCGCAGTGAACTTTTGCAATTTGAAACCCTGAACGACTTTATGATTACAAACGGGGAAGTTGAAAGTCAGAGTGCAATTGAAGTTTATCCTTCCATGAGCGGAAAAATCAGCAGCGTAAATGTAACACTGGGAAGCCATGTAGAAAAAGGCGATGTGATAGCCTATGTAGATCCAAGCGAACCTGGCTCAAACTATGCAAAAAGTCCGGTTGTCGCTCCAATCAGCGGAAGTATAGTAAGTTCTCCTGCAAAAGTAGGGGCAAAGGTAAGTACAACAAGCGCCTTTACTATGATTGGTGATATTGAAAACCTTCAGATTTCTGCCAGCGTTCCTGAACGCTACATTGCAGAATTAAAAACCGGCCTAAAGGCAGAAATTACCCTCGAAGCCTATCCGGGGGTAATATTTAATGCCAGTGTAAGCAGAGTCAGCCCTGTTGTAGATAAAAATTCCCGCACCAAAGAAGTAATTTTGAATTTTGATAAAAAGGACAGCCGGGTGAATGCGGGAATGTTTGCAAAGGTAAAACTCTACACTTCAAAGTATTCAGGATATGTTACTGTTGCAAAAGATGCTGTGGTTCAGGATGACCAGCAGAGCTATCTTTTTATTGTGAACGACGATTACACTGTTTCCAAAAGAACAGTAAAACTTGGAAAAGCAGTTGATTCACGGGTACAGATTACGGACAACGTTATGGAAGGAGAAAGGGCTGTTGTTGAAGGAATGCTTTCTCTGGCGGATGGTTCCAGCGTAAACGATATTGCAAATCCCCGCCCTGTAGAGAAGGAGACTTCTGCGGGGGAAGGAAATGAAAATCCTGTAAAAGAAAGCTCTTCAAAGCCAGCCTCTGGAGAAGGAGCGGGAGCTGGGGACGCAAAACCAGCTGAAACTTCCGCCGGCAAAACAAAAGCTCCGGAGGGCAAAAAATGAGCCTTTCGCGAAAAATCCTTTCACACCCAATTTTAGTCCTCATCGTATTTGTACTTTTAAGCGCAGTGGGATTATTCACCCTAAAAAATGTGGCAATCGGTCTTTTTCCGGAAGTTGATTCACCTTATGTAATGGTAATGACCACCTATGTGAACGCCGGTCCTGAGGCCGTGGAAAAAACTGTTACAAAAGTTTTGGAAAGCGCCCTTGTGAGTGTGAACGGTCTTAAAAATCTTTATTCAACATCCAGCGAAAGTTCTTCCATGGTGCAGATGGAGTTCAATTACGGAACAAATATTGAAGATGCCGTAAACGATATCAGGGATAAGCTGGGGCGGGTAACCAGAAACCTGCCTGACAATGCGGGAAGCCCAACCATCTTCAGGATGAATGCGGATTCCATGCCTATAATGCGCATCGCCATCCGGGGAAACCGTTCTGTAGATGACGTAAAGCAGATTGCAGAAGACAATATTGTGGATATTTTAGAGCAGGCGGACGGCGTTGCAGAAGCCAGCGTAATGGGTGGTAAAACAAAGTGTGTCCGGGTAGAACTGGAACAGAACAGACTGGCCGCTTACGGTTTTACAGTTGCTCAGGTTTCTTCTGCTCTTGCAAAACAGAATCTGGAACTGGGAGGGGGAAAGGTAAATGAAGGCCAGAAGGACTATGTTGTCCGCACCACCGGTGAGTTTTCCAGCATTGACGACATAAACAACACTCTGATTGCAACTGTAAAGGGCTACGATGTAAAACTCAGGGATATTGGAGAAGCATTTCTAGGCTACGAAGACAGTCAGAGGGAAGTATTCATTAACGGTGAACACGGCGTTTATGTAAATGTTACAAAACAGTCTGGTTCAAATTCCGTAACGGTTGCAAACAATGTTTACCAGAAGATGGAGCAGTTAAAGAAAACTCTTCCAGGTGATATTTCCATGGAAATAATTTCTGATACCACTGTTTCAATCCGGGAAACCATAAATACTCTTGTAACATCTGCCTGGCAGGGACTTTTGCTTGCGGTTATTGTTCTCTTTGTTTTTCTTCAGAATGTAAAATCTACTATAATAATAGCAATTTCTATTCCTCTTTCTCTTGTAATCACCCTGCTCTGTATGAGTTTTGCGGGAATCACACTGAACATGATGACTCTTACGGGGCTTATTCTGGGTGTAGGTATGATTGTAGATGCTTCTATCGTTATGATCGACAACATCTACAGTTACAGAAGTCGTGGTGCCAAGCCTAGAGTTGCCGCCGCTTTGGGAAGTCAGGAAATGATAGTTTCCGTACTTTCTGGAAACCTTACCACAATCTGTGTATTCCTTCCTTTCCTCCTCTATATGAAAGATCTTGGAATGATGGGGCAGATGTTCAAGGGAATTATTTTTACAATCGTAATTGCCCTGATTTCTTCACTTTTTGTTGCAATTTTTCTTGTTCCTGTTCTTGCCGGAAAATTCCTTCCTCTTTCAAACAGAAACGAAAAACCTGTTACAAATCCTGTGATGAAGGCTCTGTATTCCGCTTTTGAAAAGGCAATTCTTTTTATCACCAGGGGCTACAGAAAACTTTTGAGCCTGGCTTTAAAAAACAGACTGATTACAATTACAGCAGCCCTCTGTCTGCTTGTAATTTCCTTTGCCATTATTCCAACTCTTGGAATGAACATGATGCCAATGGGAAATGATGACAGCGTAACATTGAATATAACTATGCCTATTGGAACTCCTCTTTCAGAAACCAGAGTGGTTGCCCTGGCTTTTGAAGATATAATCAAAAAAGAGGTGAAGGGCTATAAGACTTTAACCACAACAATCGGAGGAGGTGGCAGGGGCGGTTCTTCCAGCTACAGGGCCAGCGTACAGATTCGCCTTCCTTCCAAATCTGAGCAGGTGGAAAGCGCTGCCGACATCCAGAAACTTTTGAGAAGCCATTTTTCTGATTTTGCAGGAGCACGGCTGAGTTTTCAGGCAGGTACCAGGGGACAGATGATGGGAAGTGACCTGGATATTGCAATCCGCTCCGATGACCTGGACAAGGCTCTGGAAGTTGCCGATGTTTTCTCCAAAGCCATGGAAGAGCTTTCTGTGGTAGGGGATACTTCTGTTGATACGGACAGAGGACTTCCTCAGGTTGAAGTAGTAATCGACAGGGAAAGAGCCTACAGTTTTGGAGTGGATGTAACAAGTGTTGCCAGGGAAATAAACTATGCCATAAACGGTGTAACTGCAACCAGCTACAGAAAGGACGGAAAAGAGTACAGTGTGGAAGTTATGTACCGGCCGGAAGACAGGGCCAGCGTTATAGATCTTGAGTCCATGTATGTTTCCGGCAAAAACGGCAAGGTTTCGGTTTCAAATTTTGCCAGCCTTAGAAGGGGGCTGGGCCCGGTTTCAATCCGCCGGGAAAACCAGAGCCGTATTGTTCATGTAACAGCCAGCATTCTTTCCAAGGACAATGCTAACCTTGTAGAAGAGGCAATCCGGGATAAGGTTGCTGAAACTTATATCATTCCTGACAATGTGAGCGTAAGTTACGAAGGCTCCTGGGGCGACACCACAAAACAGATGAAACTTTACCTTGCCATTATCGGAATGGCAATTCTTTTGGTATTCGGAGTAATGGCGGCAACATACGAATCCTTTAAGGCTCCTTTTATAAATCTTGCAACAATTCCATTCCTTATAATTGGAGTTGCAGTTATTTATAAAATCTTAAAACAGCCCCTTTCAATTATGAGCATGGTAGGACTTATCATGCTGGTAGGAATTGTAGTAAACAACGGTATTATTTTGGTTGACTACACAAACCTCTTGAGGGACAGGGGCTTAAAGATGATGGATGCCTGTCTTGAAGCGGGAGTAAGCCGCCTTCGCCCTGTACTGATGACCACTTTGACCACAATTCTGGGAATGCTTCCTATGTGTTTTACCAGCGAAGGTCAGTCTGCCATGGTTCAGCCAATAGGTATTGCGGTTGTAGGAGGCCTTACCTCTTCTACATTTGTAACACTTCTTGTAATTCCTGTTTTATACAGTCTGGTGATGAAGGATAAGCCAAAGAAAAGCCGCATTCAGCTGGTTTTAGGTGGCAAGGACGAAGAAACTGCTGAAACAGGATCGTCAGAAAAGTCACCAGACCAGGACACCAGCGCAGAGAGTAAAGCTGCTAACTCACCTATGGAGAAGAAAGATGAATAGATATAGAGTAGAAATAATTGCAAACCAGTCGGTTGAGGAGGATATAACTGAGCTTCTGGAAGAAGTGATTCCTGGGCTGGAATACACACTTCTTCCTTCCGTTCAGGGAAAGGGCTTGCATTCCAAAAAACTGGGAAGCAATACCTGGCCTGAGCAGAATTTTCTTATGTTCGCCTATGTAAGCCGGGAAAATGCCATAAAAATTAAAGAGGCAGTCCGTCAGGTAATTTTGCGTTTTCCTAAAGAAGGAATTTCCTTTTTCTGCGTAGAAGAGGCAGAACTTTAAAAGTTGGGGCTGTCCAGTGGCCAGCCCATTACAGGCATGCGCCACTCAAGTGCGTCAGTCAAGTACGCCTCCCCACACCATAAAAAAAAAAATTGTTTTTAATTCCCTATTTTCCGTGTTACAATTAAATTGAGAGAAAATATGGAAAATCATGATAGAGAAATATGTCAGGTTGCAACTACTCTAATAAACCATTATGACTGTGTTTATTATGTTGACTGCACAACAGGCAGTTACCGCAACCTTTTGCCCATGAAGCTTTTTTCCAATATAAAGCTCCCTGCTTCGGGCAGCGATTATTTTTCAGATTTTAAAAGAATTATCAGCCAGTTTATTCACGCAAACGATCTTGAAAATGTAAGGCACTCTCTGGATAAAAATGTTATGCAGGAACGCCTGAGAGATAATGATACAAGTATTACCAACTACCGCATTATTATAAATGAAAATATTATTCACATGCGGCATTCTGAGTTTATGTGTCAGGATAATCAGCATGTTATTGTCTGCCTGGAAAATATCGAAGAAGATTTTCAGAAAAGGGAAGTTACTAAAAAGAAATTTGAGGCGGCAAACCGCATGGCACGCTTTGATGAACTCACCGGTATCAGAAACAAAAATGCCTTTACAGAATATTCCCAGACCATAGACGGAAGAATAAAAAGTGGCGAACTTGATTATCCCTTTGGAATCATTCTTTGCGACATAAATGACCTTAAAATGATGAATGATACTAGAGGACACAGTTTTGGAGACGAATCTATCCAGCGGGCCAGCCGTATGATTTGCAGTATTTTCTGTCATAGTCCTGTGTTCAGGATTGGCGGTGATGAATTTGTAATCGTACTTACCGAAAGGGATTTTGAAAACAAAGAAACTCTTTTGAAAAACCTGAGAAAAGAGTCCCTTTTAAATAAAAGGACTGCGTCTGGCCCGGTTATAGCTTCTGGACTTGCCATTTACGATCCTGAAAAAGATTCCTGCGTAACTGATATTTTTAACAGAGCCGACATACTGATGTATGAAAATAAAAAAGAAATCAAGGCTATAGAAAACCGGACTTTTATCAGGGATATAGACAAAATAGAACTGCCAATTTTACCAGAAAGAAAAAGAATGCTTGATTCACTTTTTGGAGCCATGTGCACAGTAGCAGGCGGGGGCTATGTTTTTCTATGCGATATGACTTGTGATTATTCCAGGTGGTCACTTTCCCTCGTGGACGATTTTGCAATGCCTTCGGAATACATGTATCATGCAGGCCGCCTCTGGCAGCAAAAAATACATCCAGATGACCTTGAAAGTTACAAAGAGGGCCTGGAAGCTGTTCTGCTGACAAGGAAAATTGCTCCTCACAATCTTGTTTACAGGGCAAAAAGAGCGGACGGCCGTTACGTTACCCTCACATTCAGAGACTTCGTTCTAAACGATTCTGATGGAAACGGCGACTTTTTTGGCGGAATTATTATTCCGGTTTAATTTCCTGAATTTATTTTTTTGAGTCTGGGCAGTTAAAAGCTGGTTTTTAAGTTTTTTTTCTCTTACCTGATTCCTTCCGTGACCCTAAGCTGACCTTCCAGATCTTTATGGATTCTTACATTCCTAAAGCCTGCTTCTTTTGCAAGGCGGGAAGCTTCTTCTGCATTGTATTCTCCGGTTTCCATAAGCAAAACTCCGTTTCCGGCAAGATGCTGGTAACTTTCAGGAAGCAGGCGGCGGATGATTTCAAGTCCGTCACTGGAAGGGGCTTTTTCGCCAAAAAGACCAACGTCACCATCCAGGGCCAGGCGTGGCTCGCTGCGGCCGTCTTTTAAGAGCTGGTCTGTCATGGCAGAAGGAATATAGGGCGGATTTGTTAAAATTAAATCAAAAGTGTATTCAATTTCAGAAAAAAGATTGGATTTTATAAAGCGGATTTCTTCAGCCTCTTCCGCCGGTAAAAGGTGCAGGGCATTTTTCCGGGCCATTTCTAAAGCCCCGCTGCTTATATCTGCAAGAGTGAGTTTTGGAAGGCTTCCTGAAGGGATTTTTTCTTCTTCCAGCAGGTGTTTTAAAACCGAGAGGCCTATGCAGCCACTTCCGGTGCACATGTCGCAGATTGAAAGAACAATTCCGGGGCGGGCATCCATTTTCTGTAAAATTGCATCCAGCGCTTTTTCAACTAAAATTTCCGTATCCGGTTTGGGAATTAAAACTGCCGGGCTTACAAAAAAATCGTAACCGTAAAATTCCTTGTGGCCGGTGATGTAGGCCACCGGAAGACCCCTTTTTCTTTTTTTTACAGCTTCTTTAAGCCAGTCTTCATCCTCTTGGGAGATTTCTGTGCGGCTGTTCATTAAAAGCCAGGTTTTGTCCTTTTTGAGGCAGTGTTCAAGAAAAACCGATGCGTCCAGGGCTGGACTAGGAGATGGATGGAAAGTAGTTTTTTCTGATGACAAGGCAAAAGTTAATTCAGTCTGGCCGGCATTTTTTTCTGAAAGAGAAAGTTCTTTAATTGCAAAAGTTTTAAATTGCTGAATTGTCATAAAACCGGGGTTTTAGGGGCGGAGCAACCTGCTGCGTAGCCCCTAGGCGAGGGGGATAGCCTGCAACGAAGTGCGGGCGAAGGGGGAGACTTCCCCCTCCTTTATTTTTTTATTCTGGGGGCGGACATTTCCACCCACGCTTCTTTCAGGGCCCGCTTGCGCTTGGTCTTTTTGTGGCTTAAGCCCCAAAAATCCTTGGCCTTTCGGCCAACCCTTACACAAGCGCGCCTTATGGAGCTTTTAAGAAAAATTAGTCACTCCCAAGACCAGTTATGTCTGCTTTAAGCTGTTCTTCCTTAGCGTAAACGTTCAAGGCATCCAGCATATCGTCCATGTCACCCATCATAAAGGCCGGCAGGTTGTGCTGGCTGTAGTTGATTCGGTGGTCAGTAACACGGTCCTGAGGGTAGTTGTAGGTGCGGATTTTTTCACTTCGGGCACCACTTCCAACCATGCTGCTTCTGGCGGCGGCTCTTTCTGCCTGTTTTTTGCTTTCTTCCAGGTCAAAAAGTCGGGCACGGAGTACTCGGAAGGCCTTTTCCTTGTTCTTAATCTGGCTTTTTTCGTCCTGCTGGATAACTACGATTCCGGTTGGAATATGGGTAAGTCGAACGGCTGAGTCGGTTGTGTTTACACACTGTCCGCCAGGGCCGCCGGCGCGCATTACGTCAACGCGAACGTCTCCGTCCTTGATTTCAATTTCAGTTTCTTCTGCTTCAGGAAGAACGGCTACAGTTACAGTTGAAGTCTGAAGTCGTCCCTGGCTTTCTGTAACAGGAACTCGCTGAACACGGTGAACACCGGATTCCCAGCGAAGTGTTCCGTAAACAAATTTTCCGCTGATGGAAGTTACGATTTTGTTAAAACCTCCCACTTCAGTTTCCTGAGCTTCCATTGTTTCAGTTTTCCAACCCTTGCGGTCTGCAAGGTGACAATACATTTCCCACAGGTCGCGAACAAAGAGGCTTGCTTCGTCACCACCGGCTGCCGAGCGGAGTTCAAGAATGATGTTCTTTTCGTCCAGAGGATCCGGTGGAACCAGTTTTAATTTTATGTCTTCTTCCAGTTTTGGCTGTTTTTCTTCCAGTTCTTTCAGCTCTTCTCTGGCCATTTCCTTCATTTCAGGGTCGTCTTCGGCAGTAATCATTTCTTTTGCTTCCTGAATGCCGGTTAAGACTTTCTTGTATTCATCGTAAAGTCCGCAGAGCTCTGTTAAATAACCATGTTCCCGCATTGTGTCCTTGTATTTTTTCTGATCTTTTACAAGGTTTGGGTCTAAAATCAACTGCTGCACTTCTTCGTATCTTTTTGCGCAGTCTTCGAGTTTCTTAATCAAATCCATGGCAAAGATATTAATGAATATATAGAAGAATTTCAATTGTGGGGATTTTTTAAGGGAGTTTTTTTTGAACTGTAGTAGGCAGACGTGATAATAATCTTTATTGGTGTATTTATAATGCGGAAGGCCTTTTTTTATGGTAAAATGTTCTAAATCTTTATCAGAAAAGAATAAAAGGAGGTCTGATAAAATTATGGCAGAAAAAAAAGCCGCTTCAAATACTTCTTCAAAGAATTCTAAGACAGGGGAAAAGAAAGCCCCTTCTAAGACTGTGAAAAGCACAGTAAAGGCAGAAAAGTCTGAAAAAGCAGAAAGTTCTTCTAAATCAGCAAGTTCAGAAAAGTCTGCAAAGGCCACTGAAAAATCTTCTTCTGGAAAAGAGGGAGCTTCAAAAACTGCAGCCGAAAAATCGGCAAAGTCAGAGTCTTCAAAAACTTCCTCAAAGGCTTCCTCAAAAGGGGCAGGGGCAAAAGAGGCTCCTTCCAAAGCAGATTCTAAAAAATCAGAAAAAACTGCAGGAATAAAAGAGTCTTCTGAAAAATCTCATGCCTCTTCAAAGGCTTCTTCAAAGGCTTCTTCAGAAAAAGCCGCTTCTCCTAAGGCTGCAGTCGAAAAGAAGATTGATGAGGAAAAGGAAACTTCTTCTGCCAGGTCTCAGGGGGATGAATCCAGGAAGGAAGAATCCAGAAAGGAAGAGCCTCAGCGCCAGGTTAAAAATATAAAAATCACTGTAAATAAGGAAAATGTAAGTAAAGTTGTAAAAAAACTTCCTAAAGCAAAGGGACCTTTCATTGTTGTTTACGCTCTTCTTGCGGCTCTCCTTCTTTCTCTAGGGGGAATTTACTTTTTCCGCCCGGATATCTGGAATGAGGGAGTAACCCGCTTTGACGATTTCCTCTATCACATGGGAATTCATCTTGAAGTAGAAATTGTTCTGGACGATGAAGAGACCTACGGACAGGAAGCAGAAGAGGTTCGCCAGAGTCAGGACGGTGTAACAGAAGTTTTGAGTAAAAGCGGTGCATCTGCTCCTTTGACGGCTGAAAATCTTTCCCTTTATTTTGGAAATCCAAGCGATGCCACGGTGGAAGTGAAGAATGCCAAAAACTATCTGGTAGAAAAAGTTCAGTATTCCATGTCCTATAATTCTGAAAAACTTATTCCAAACTGGGTAATGTGGCACTTAAGCACAGAGAACGTAGGTTCGGCAGAGCGTGGAAACGATTTTAGACCTGACGAAACATTGCCAAAAGACTACTATGCCGTTAAAAAGGCTGATTATCAGTATATGAAGTACGGTTTTGACCGGGGTCACGTTTGTCCTTCTGCCGACAGAACTACCAGCGCAAAGGATAACAGCGAAACCTTCCTGATGACCAATATGATTCCTCAGTCTCCTAACTGTAACCGCAATGTCTGGAAAAATCTTGAGGCCTACGAAAGAAGCCTGGCTCTTGATGGAAATGAACTTTATATTATTGCAGGCCCATATGGAAGGGGTGGAACCAGCGAAAGAGGTTCTTTTAAGGGAATCCCTCTTAAAAACGGAATGAACATTGAAGTTCCTTCCCACTGCTGGAAAATCATCATGATTCTGCCGGAAGGAAAGAACGATGTTTCTCGGGTGAACGAAAATACAAAAGTTCTTGCAGCCTTTATTCCAAATGACCAGGAATGTGCCGCAAATACCTGGGACGCCTATATTACTGATGTAGATTATATAGAAGAAAAAACTTCCTACGACTTCCTTGAAATTCTGGAAGATTCCCTGGAAGACACTCTGGAAGCAAAAAAATATAAGCTGTAATCTTGTTTTGAAGTGCTGCCCGCGGACTTTACCACAATTTTGATAAGGGTAATAGTACTGCGGGCACCATGATTTTTATTGCTAATTTTTTTGTGAAAAGTTGATTTTTACGGATTTTATGCTACAATTATTTAAAATAGGTGTTTTTGTATGGATGAGCAAATACTGTCAGTTGATACAGCAAAAATTCGCATGGCGATAAATTCAGGTGTACCTCTTTCTATCACCACATATACACTTCCTCATAACATGGAAGTATATATGAACGAAATTCTTACCTGTTTTTTCAAAGAACTGCATCAGGAGCAGATGATTCAGTATATCACCTACTGTCAGAACGAGCTTATTACCAATGCAAAAAAGGCAAACACTAAACGAGTCTATTTTAAGGATAAAGGGCTGGATATCAACAATCCCGAAGATTATGAAGAGGGAATGAAGAGTTTTAAGGTTGATACCCTGTCCAACATCAATTATTATCTTTCCAATCAGAAACATGAAGGTTTGTATGTCCGACTGGTAATTCAGGTTCGGGACAATGTAATCCGCATGGAAATTCATAATAATTCTGAACTTACCTACACAGAATACAAACGCATTCAGGATAAAATAAGCCGTGCCCAGCAGTACACTTCAATAGAAGATACTTTAAATTCCGTCCTGGATGAATCAGAAGGTGCCGGTCTTGGACTTATAATTCTTATCCTTATGCTCAGAAAACTGGGTATGTCAGAGGATAATTTTCAGACTGTCTGCGAAAAAGGTGTTACAATCACCAGACTCTGTCTGCCAATTTATTCCAACACTAAAACAAACATCGATATCGTAACTCAGGAATTTCAGGACGGAATCGATGTACTTCCTCAGTTCCCGGAAAATATTACTCATCTTAATTCTCTCCTTTCTGACCCGGAAGTTTCCATGTCGGAAGTGGCTGCAAGCATTGGAACTGACGCTACACTGACCGGGGAACTTTTAAAGCAGGTAAACTCAGCGGCCTTTTCTTTGAATCAGCCTTGCAGCAATATTGCGGATGCGGTAAAAATGGTGGGTTTGCGGGGCGTAAGAAACATGCTCTATACAATCGGAACCATGCAGGTTTTTTCAAAGCTGCCGGGTAATTCCGAAAAACTCTGGGCTCATTCTTATAAAGTTGCCTTCTATTCTTTTAATCTTGCCTACAATTTTTTTCAGGGATCCAGGGATGTTATCGAAAATGTCTATACCTGCGGTCTTTTACACGATATGGGAAAAATCATTTTTGAGGCCAGCCATCCAAAATATCTGGAAAAGGTTAAAAATCTCTGCCAGCAGAAGGGAATTGAATCAGAGGTTTTTGAAAAAATCCTCTGCGGTGTAAACCATGGAGAAATCGGAGCTAAGGTTGCTGAAAAGTGGAATTTCCCTGATGTTCTTACCCAAGTTATCCGCTATCATCATTCTCCGGAAAGTGCTCCTGAGTTTTGCAAAAGGCTTTCAATGTGCGTTTACCTGGCCGACCTGATGGTTCACTATACTGACGGTGAATGTGATTTTTACCAGGTGGACAGAAGCATTCTTGCTCAGTTCAAAATTACTTCGGAAGAACAGTTTAAAATGATTGTAGACCGCATAAACCAGAAAATGGAACGCCACTAATCTTCATAATTTCTCTTTCTCTTTCTTATGATTTTTCACATCCACATTTTCTGAAAAAAACTTTTGAGAATTACTTTGCCTTTCATCAAATAAATAATTTTTGCTCTTTCAGGAATTCAATGTTAAAATAAACTTGTATTTATAAATTGTCAGAATTAAAAATCCGGACTGATTTGATTTAATCCGCGCAATTTCTTTAATATTGAGGTTTTTATGAAAAAGATTCGTGTTACGGTTTTTTCTAAGATTATCATTGGTGTAACAGCAACAACCATTTCGATTCTTTTGATTTTCGGAACGATTATCTATAACAAGATGAAAACAATCGATAAGGAAGCATTTGAAAATTCTTATCATAATATTATTTCTGAAGTTGATGTTGCAATTGAAAACTATTTTGAAAGTTTTGATACTTTTTCAAACTCCTTTGCAAAAATTGAACTGATAAGCCGACCTGACAACAGCATTACTTCTTATGTGAATAAAAGCGATCCAAGCGGAAAAATTCCTGTAGATCCGGAAAAGTTTGGAAGTTATGAAAGGTCAGTTTACGAGCTTGCAAAAACTTTCACCCAGGAAAAACCGGAAATTACTGGAATTTCCATCTCACTGGAAGCTAACGGTGGTTATGTGCGCTATCCTCATGAACCAAGACCAAATAATTATGACGCCCGCACACGTTCCTGGTACAAGAATGCAAAAAATAACAACGGCAAAACTTTTATTTCCAATGTTTACACAACTGCTCTTGGTGGAAGGGTAATTGTTGCATCAAAATATTTTAATGATATAAATGGAAATCCCCGTGGTGTTGTTGCCACCGATATTAAGTTTGACTACCTGGATTCTTTGATGAAGGCTTTCAAAAAAAATGAGACAGATTTGTCATTCATGATTTTTGATAACAGCGGAAACATTATTTTGAATCAGCTGAATCCTGAAACGGAATTCAAAAAGGTAGAAGTTCTTGGAATTGATGAATTAACTGAGCTGAAACACGGACATAATATTTCTTTTATAACTAATTACAATGGAATTGACTACGAGTTTTCTACAATTCCTTCTCAGAACAAATATGTTCAGCTGGACTACATAGTTGCAGCTCCACTTTCTTATATAAATAGGGCAAATAACATTGTACTCAGAGTGATTCTGATTATTGCAGTAATTTCTGTAATTCTCTGTATTCTTGTTGCTTTCTATCTGGCAAAAAAGATTACTGACCCTCTTAAATCTACTGTTTCAATTTTGAAGGATATTTCTGAAGGTGACGGAGATTTGACAAAAAGACTTCCAAGCACAGGTAACGATGAACTTTCTGATATGTCTTTCTACTTTAATAAGACAATTGAAAAAATCTCTGCTCTGGTTGCTTCTATAAAGAATGAATCTTCTGTAATGGATTCTGTTGCTTCAGATCTTTCTATTAATATGAACGAAACAACTGGTGCGGTTCAGAAAATTGACGAAAATGTTCTTAATATCAAAAATCAGATTGGAATTCAGAAGACTGATGTTGTTCAGACTTCCGGAAAAATGAAGAGAATTTCTGAGAATATCGAAATGCTCAGTTCCAATATTGGGGAACAGTCACAGAGCGTTTCCATGGGTTCAAGTGCAATTGAAGAAATGGTTGCAAATATCCGTTCGGTAACTGACATTCTGGATAAAAACGCCCTTTCTGTTCAGGAACTTACTAACTCCGCAGAAAAGGGAAGGGAAGTGGTAAGAAAAACCGTTGAACTTACTGACAGAATTTTTGAGGATTCTGACGGTTTGATGGAGGCTTCTGCGGTTATTACAAATATTGCAAGCCAGACAAACCTTCTTGCAATGAATGCCGCAATTGAAGCTTCCCATGCCGGGGAAGTCGGAAAAGGCTTTTCAGTTGTTGCAGGAGAAATCAGAAAGCTGGCTGAAGATTCAAATATTCAGGGAAAGAAAATTTCCGATGCCCTTTCCAGCCTGAAGAATCTGATTACAGATATTTCCCTTTCTTCTAAGGATATCAAGGAACAGTTTGAAATTATCTTTAATAACACTCAGGAGGTTTCCGAACAGGAGACTGTCATTAAGTCTGCCATGGACGAACAGAGCGCCGGAAGCCAGCAGATTTTGAATGTAATTCACGATATTACTCATCTTACTTCTGGAGTAAAGAGCGGAATTGAAGAGATGAACAGGGATGGACAGGCTGTTCTGGATGAAATCGAAAAACTTTCCAGCGTTTCCGTGGAAATTTCTGATACAATGGATAAGATTTCCGGTGAAATCAGCGAAATTACAAGTTCCGTTTCCGATGTAAACGAACTTTCCCAGAAAAATAAGGATTCCATCGTTCAGGTAACAAATGAAATCAATAAGTTTAAGATTTAATTAAATAGCTGCTTTGTAAAAAGTCAGACCTGGCTCTGTGCCAGGGTCGGCGACTCTTTCAATTTGTAAATAAAATTGGATTGCTCAGCGCTTTTTCCTGTGCCATGAGGCAAAGGAGCGCCTTTCTTTAGGGAAGGGCGCTTTTTTTATGCCACCAGGCCGTTACTAGAGGAGGAGTGACAATACAATCTGGCTCAAGGAACATTTCGTTAAACAAAAAAAGCGCCACTAACGTGACGCTTTTTTCTAAGCTACGCTACCTCTAGCGGAGAAGTGACAATACGTTCTGTGAGCTCTGGTTTGCCTGAGCCAACATTGCGACACCTGCCTGGCTGAGAACCTGATCTTTTGTGAATTCAACCATTTCGTTAGCCATGTTTGTATCGCGGATGCGTGATTCAGAAGCCTGGAGGTTTTCAGCACCGATATCAAGACCTGTAACAGTCTTTTCAAGGCGGTTCTGGTAAGCACCAAGGTCAGCGCGCTGTTTGTTGATTCTCTTCAATGCTTCATCAAGAGTTCCGATAGCCTGGTTAGCATTGTCTGGAGTTTCAAGGCTCATGATAGATTCGTCACCAACATTGCGGAGACCAAGAGCTGCTGCAGACATTGTTCCAATGTAAACCTGTGTTCTCTGATCCATGTTAGCACCGATGTGGAACCACATAGAAGCTGTAACTGTGTTTTCGCCAGTTGGACGAGCGAAGCGACCTGTAAGCATATTCATACCGTTGAACTGAGCTGTAGAAGCGATGCGGTCAACTTCAGCGATGAGTGAAGAAACTTCAACCTGAATCTGCATGCGGTCTTCTGCTGCGTAAATACCGTTTGAAGACTGAACTGCAAGCTCACGGATTCTCTGAACGATGTCAGTTGTTTCCTGGAGGTAGCCTTCAGTTGTCTGGATAAAAGAAATGCCATTCTGAGCATTTGTAGAAGCCTGATTCAAGCCTCGGATCTGTGCGCGCATTTTTTCAGAAACAGCAAGTCCTGAAGCATCATCGCCTGCGCGGTTGATTCTCAAACCAGAAGAAAGCTTTTCCATACTCTTCTGCTGAGCCAAATCCTGAATTCCCTGGGAACGCTGAGCGAACATTGCGCTCATATTGTGATTAATAACCATAGTGTATCTCCTTGGTGTGTTTTTCAGACATTACCAATACAAGTCTGATTCACGGGTTTCCACCACCCTTACTAAAAATATCGGATACAGGGAAATTCACTTTAGTACTTTTTTTATTTTTTTTTGCTTTTTTTTCACTTTTTTTGAAAAAAAACACTCAGCCACCGCGAAGCGGTCTGCCCTTTTTTGCTGGCGTGTTCACGCCGAGAGCCAATTTTTGAATTGAAATTATAAAACTCGAAAATAAGGCTAAGAAATAATTTTTTGTAACTTTTTGTGGTTTTTTTCTTGACTTCACGGAAAAGCGTGTTAATATACTTATAGTTTAGCGCTAAACTAACAAAAAAATATTCGAGGTAGTTTTATGAAAAAGATTCCATTCGCTCTTTTAGCTTTAGGTTCCGCAATTATCTTTTCTGCAGGCCTTACTTCTTGCGGCGATGCATCAAGTTCTCAGGCTGACGGTGTAACACTTTCAGGATTTTCAGATCTTGCCAATTCCAAAAATTATTCTGCAGTAAAAGGATACGCAAGTTCAAATCTCAGACAGAGTAAGACAAGTCCAGTTTCCGTAGGAAACCTTACAGACGGAGATACCAGCGTTCAGTCTTATATAATTGCAAATACGACTGATGCAAGTAATCCTGATACCCATCCATGGTTTGCAGTAGACTTGGGAGAGGTTAAAAGTTTTAACAAGGTAAAGGTTACTCCAGGGGCTGGACAGGACGCAGATGTAAGTTATCCTGATGCCTATCCTGTAAAATATAAAATTCAGATGTCAAAAACTACAAGTGCTGCTGCAAAGCCTGATGATGTGGCAACTTTTGACTGGATTACAATTGCTGAAGTAAAAGACGGAACTCTTTCTTCAAAGAGCACTTCTTTTGAAAGAAAGGCTTCCCGCTGGGTAAGAATCCTTGTTGATGAATACAATGGTGATTACTGTGCTCTCCTTGAACTTTCTGTTTTTGCTCCTGATGCAACAAAGAGTCTTGATAGCCTTGGAAAAGAAATTAACGTGCTTTTCGTTGGAAATTCCCTTACATATTACAACAACATGTGGAACCTTTTTGAAGGAATTTCTCTCTTCAAGGGAAAAAATGTTCATGCAACTGCTGTAACTTATGGTGGAAAGAGCCTTGAATATCATTCGACTTCACACAATGCAGAAACTGCAATTAAAGCCGGTAACTTTGACTTTGTAGTTCTTCAGGACATCTGCGGTTCTTTTGAAAATGCAAAACTGGAACGGGGCTCTGCTGCTATCATTCCAATCGTAAAAGAAGCAAATCCAGATGCAAAACTTGTTTACTATGCAACATGGCCTAAGAATTCTGTAAAAGAAACAAGAACTGCAGAGTTCACTATCTGCTATCTGAACAAGGCTCAGAAGTACGAAGCACTGATTGCTCCTGCTGGTGAAGCATTCTACGATCTTTCAAAAACAAACGGAAAAAGCTATTACGATGATGATACCCATCCTCAGCCTGTAGGTTCTTTCCTTTCTGCCTGCACAATGTTCTATACAATGTTCCCACAGGAAGCTCAGATTACTTTCAGTGACAAGGATGTTATTAAAATGAGCGCTCTTATCAATTCCTTTGTTTCAAATTCATCAAAAGGAAAGAGCGAAAGTTACGATAAAGCCCTCTTGAATCAGATCAGTGAACTTTCTTACAAGTATGCTCATGCAATTGCACCTGCTGCCGCTGATAAGACTGGAGCTACAAAATATACTTCAGTTGCCGGCGAATACGAATATGTAGAAACTTCTGGTGATGAGTAAGATTAAAAAAAATGGAGCTGATGAAGGGAAGGGGATTTTATAGACCTTCTTTGAATCAGTTATGAAAAACTTATGAAAGCACGGGGTGCCAGCCAGGTTACCTTCGTGCTTTTTTTATATGCTTTTGACCGAGACCCGATCTCTGCTTTCCGCTCTCCGCTTTCCCCTAGGGCAAACGCATTATAAATAAACTGTGCAAAAAAAAAAGTATTAAGGTCTGCGTGCCAGGGTCCAAAAAACGCGCAATATTGCGCTAGACGCTGTTTGTGGCAGAGGAACTATTATATGCCGCTTTCGCGGCAGCCACAAACAGAGTCTTTTTTGTCCGCAGCACGCTTTCCCCGTTGCAATTTTTTATGTATAGAATCAA
>JAILKG010000307.1 GCA_024693915.1 Treponema sp. | reverse complement strand
TAGTGGTAGTTTAGAAATCGACTTTGATGACGAAAACGATATAACATATACTATTTATCCAACATTCAACGAAAACTCTTTCTCCGGCATTGTCTACAAGTACGAAAAAATCAAAATCGGCGAACATACCGATGAAGATGGATATGAACAAAACGATTACGAACGTAAATATTCAAAACTCTCCACTCTCAATGGATTATACTCAACAGAAGGAACAGGAACCACAGGCTGTAAGCTTACAATCGTAATCACTGAAGCACCGGAAGAACTTTATTCAATCAAGGGAAAAGAGTTCGTCTTGGAGCAGTATTAATTTTTTCTAACTAAAACAAACTTCATCCACACAAAAGGGGCTGTCTAATAAGTTTAGTGACTGCGGTCATTGAGCCTGTCGAAATAACCATTTACACTATATCTGGTGGTTTCGAGAACCTCAACCACCGTAAACTTTTCTTTTTGGACAGCCCCTTCGTATCTCACTAAGCTGCTGTTTTAGCTAAGCGCATTAAGCGATTAGCGGAGCAAGCTGAGTACGTTCTGTGACGGTGCTCTCTAGATTCGCACCGAGCCATTTTGAAGAAAGGCGGAAGCCCAGGCGAAGGCGAAGCCGGTGACCGAGCGTAAGCGGGCCCCTGGTACACCCGTGGGAGAAACAGCCGCCCCCGATTGATTAAATTTCGAATCTGCATTAAACTCATAAAACTACAACTTTAAGGAATCGATAAAAATGGACGATATGGAAAAATTAAAACAGGAAATCAAGGAAACAATTATCCAGACTCTGCAGCTGGAGGATATTACTCCAGAAAATATCGTTGATTCTGAACCTCTTTTTGGTGACGGTCTGGGACTTGATTCTATCGATGCTCTTGAACTGGGCGTAGGCCTTAAGAAAAAATTCGGTGTAAAATTTTCTTCTGAGAGCACAGAAAATAAAAAGCATTTTGCATCTGTTGATGCGTTAGCTGAATATATCAACCAAGCACGAGGTTAATCATGTCTAAAGACGAAATTTTTGACAAGCTTAAAGGTATTCTTGTTTCTGAATTTGAAATTGAAGAAGATGCAATTACTCCAGAAGCAACATTGTTTGATGATTTGGAACTTGACTCAATCGATTCAATTGACTTGATTCAGAAGATGAAGGAATTCATGCCTGCTGACACAAAAATCGATCCTGCTATTTTCAAAACAGTAAAAAATATCCAGGACGTTGTAGATGCACTTGTTCCTTACATGAAATAATTAAGGGCCAACCTTAAATTTTTCTGTAAAAACGGAGCCGCCTTTTTTTAAGGCGGTTTTTTTATTGGAACTTAAACTTATGAAAAAATTCTTTAAAATACTTTTTTACATTACAGCTGCAATTTACCCATTTTTGATTTTCACCTTACTTGTGATATTTAAAATACCAGTACGCCTGCTTTCGCTTTTTGTAATGACCATGGCGGCGGCCTTCTTTTTTAGCTTTACAGGAAGCCGAAAAAGTGATAAATCCAGCGGCGAAGACACTTTTTCCTCCTCCAAGCTTGCTTCAGACAAAAAGGAAAAAGCCCCTCTGGATGCCCGCCCACTTATTTCGTCTTCTCTTTTTATGCTGGCGGGAATTCTCTGCTTTATCTTTAATCAGAAAATTTTCTTAAAGCTTTATTCCGTGGTAATCAGCGCTACCCTTCTTTTTGTCTTTGGTTCCAGTCTCTTTTTTAAGCCCAACATCATCTTCCGCTTTGCCACCCTGGCTGACCGTTCAATAAAGGGAAGCAATTTTGAAGGAAAAGTAGAAGCCTACTGCAAAAAAGTTACGATAGTATGGTGCATTTTTTTTGTAATAAATGGTAGTATAGCAGCAGTAACAGCGCTTTACGATTTTGGAAGCGAAGAATTAAACGACAAAATCTGGTCCATTTACAACGGAGGAATTTCCTACGTTCTTATGGGACTTTTATTTGCCATAGAATTTATAATCAGAAAAAGGGTGGATAAAAAAATGGTAAAAGCATTTTCATTTACAAAATTTAAGGCTGACAGCAGAAGCGACAATCACATTCTCTGCTACGAAGACAAATGGAGCTCAAAAAAATATAAAACCTGGAAGGATTTCCTTACTGATTCTGCAAAAATGAGGCTTTTTATTCAGGAACACCAGGAAGATGACTGGATTCTTCACTGCGAAGACTACTGGTACTTCCTCTGCACCTTTGTAGCCCTCCTTCAGTGCAAAAAAAGAATTCTTTTAACCCAGAATATTTCCGAAAGCTATATTGCAGAAATTAAAAACTCCGCAGGCCAGAATGGCATTATATTCCTGACGGACCAGTCAGCAGAAGGCTCTGTTTCCATCCCTGAACTCATAGACGGAGAAAATGCGGCCAGACCGGACGAAAAATATATCCGAACCACTCCTGTAATCGACAGCGAAGAAACAAGAATCGTGCTTTACACTTCCGGATCCACTGGAAAACCTAAAGCCGTTCTTCAGCGAATGAAGGAATTTGAAGAAGACAACGCCTTTATCATTTCAAAATGGGCCCAGGAATTTACCAGCAGAAAACTTGTTACAACTGTTAGCCAGCACCACATTTACGGCTTTTTGTTCGGTTCTTCCCTGCCCTTTACCCTGGGCGTTCCATTCCGCAGAAGCCGCATTACCTATCCGGAAGAATTTGAAAGTCTGGACGATGAAAAATACATCATCATTGCAACCCCTGCCTTCTTAAAAAGAACTGTTGAAATTGAAGAAAAACTTCCTCTTAAAGATACCTGGATTTTTACAAGCGGTGGCGCCTGCAGTCCGGACCTGGCAGAAAAAACAGAAAAACTCTTTGGATTCTGTCCTCTTGAAGTTTACGGCTCCACAGAAACCAGCGGAATTGCCTACAGACAGCAGAACAAAGACGGCCTTAAATTTACTCCTTTTGACAACGCAAAACTCTGGCTGGGAGAAGACGGCTGTCTTAGAATTATCTCTCCATACATCAAGGACCCGGCAGGTTTTGCAACCGCAGATCTGGCAGACTTTTTTGAAGACGGCCGTTTTATTCTTAAAGGTAGAAGCGACTCAATCGTAAAAATTGAAGAAAAGCGAATAAGCCTGCCAGAAGTGGAAGACAGACTTTTGCAGAGCGGACTTGTAAACGATGTAAAAGTTGTAGCCCTGCAGAACGATGTAAGGCAGTTTTTGGGAGCTGCAATCGTTTTGAACTCAGAAGGAAAGAAAAAATTTGAGACAAGCGAAAAATATCTTGTAAACCGATATTTCCACGACTACCTTATGCAGTTTTTTGAGAATGTAGTTATTCCAAAAAAATGGCGCTTTTTAGACCAGCTTCCATGCGATGTACAGGGAAAAAAGCACAAAGACGAAATCGTAAAGCTTTTTGAGAACGAAGCTTAATATCCTTCCTTGCAGCCATAGGGCTTTACTTTGTGGCTTAAGCCCCATTGTTCAGCTAGCTGGCACTTAAAAAAAATGGGGCTGTCTAATAAGTTTAGTAACTGCGGTCATTGAGCCTGTCGCCCGCTTGCGCACGGAGCGAAGCGAAGTAATGACCATTTACACTATATCTGGTGGTTGCTTCGCGCCTTCGGACGAGAACCTCAACCACCGCAAACTTTT
>JAILKG010000305.1 GCA_024693915.1 Treponema sp. | reverse complement strand
TGATATTCCAACCTAAGAAAATACGAAGGATACCTGCAACGATTTTTCCCTCTTTAATTCTTGTGCAGAATCCGAAAATCCATGATGTTACAGGAATAATTGCAAAGATTACGCTAAGTAACCAAGGCATTCCAAAATAATCTTTTCCTTTTTTTGCCATTTCTAGGCCTCCAGTTTAAATATCTTTCCTTGCGGAAAAAGGGTTTTTGTGGCTTTTTGCCTTTTCCCTTATGACAAAATATTTTCTTACAGTTTTATGGCCTTGTCAAATTATTTTTTTTCTGGCAACAGTCTGCCAACTTCTGGCAACCTTCAGGCAGCTGTGTTAAAAAATTATACTACTCCGTTTTTTCCGTTTGGTCTTTTGCAGTATTTGAAAGTGAACCAGGCTCCCAGATATCTGTCCACAAAACGGCTTAAAAATGCCTTTCCTTTCCATTTCCACAGATAGAGGGCATATTTTCTTCCCCTTACTGCATTTTTCAGGCAGTGTTTTACAACTTTCTGGCAATCAGCACCGTTTTTCACATTTTTTCTTGAACCGTTTGAAGCCACATTTGCAAACTCTGTGGAAACTGGTCCCGGACACAGGGCGCAGACTTTGATGCCTTTTTCCTTTAATTCAGCCGCAAGAGCCATTGTAAAGCTTAAAACATAGGCCTTTGTTGCTCCGTAAACTGCAAAATTCCCCAGTGGTAAAAATGATGCCAGACTTGCTGTGTTAATCAAAATGCTTCCTTCCTTCATGTAGGGAAGGGCATATCCGGTGATTCCTGTAAGGCTGGTCACATTTAAGTCCACCATGTCCAGTTCTTTCTGGATTTCTGTTTCTTCAAAAGTTCCGTAGGTTCCAAAACCGGCATTGTTTACTAAAAGGCAAATCTCAAAGCCGCCGCTTGCCTGGTCCAAAATGCGCTCGCATTCAAGCAAGGTTGCAAAAGCACTCACACCGCTTCTACCGGACAGGTCTATTTCTATGGCTCTGGTGTGAACACCTCTTTTTTCTTCAATTTCTGCGGCCAGAGCCTTAAGTTTCTGAATGCGGCGGGCCAGTACCCAGATTTCATCTGCTTTAATATAGTCCAGAAGGTTCAGGGCAAAATCCCGTCCCATTCCACTGGACGCCCCTGTTACGATTGCAATTTTTTTCATATCTGCATTATAGGTAAAAGTCGCACTTTATTAAAGTGCGCTTATAACTTAACTGCGGAAATCAATTTTATAAACTGAATATAAAAATCAGCGCAAAGAAGAGGTTCGGATTGCGAAAGGGGCTGTCCAAAAAGAAAAGTTTGCGGTGGTTGAGGTTCTCGTCCGAAGGCGCGAAGCAACCACCAGATATAGTGTAAATGGTCATTACTTCGCTCCGTGCGCAAGCGGGCGACAGGCTCAATGACCGCATTCACTAAACTTATTAGACAGCCCCAGTCTGCTAGCAGACGGTTCTCGACTGAAAGCTGATTTTAACTTTTTTAATTTTACAAAATTGATTTTCATGTGTGTAAGTCTTCTTGAGAATTCTACCTTTTTCGTGTATTCTGAATATATGGGTAAAATTGTTCTTTTTGGTGAGCTTATGCTTCGCCTGAAGCCTTTTGGAAAGGAGCGCTTTTTTCAGTCTCCTTCGTTTAATGCAGTTTTTGGCGGAAGTGAAGCAAATGTAGCCGTAAGCCTTTCAAAGTTTGAAAAAGAAGTTCGTTTTGTCACCGCCCTTCCTGATAATCCCATTGGTCAGGCGGCTCTTTCCTCCCTGCGCTATTACGGAGTTGAAACTTTTGCCGTAAAAAAAGAGGGAAGAATGGGGCTTTATTTTCTTGAAAGCGGAGCTTGCCAGAGACCCAGCAATGTAATCTATGACCGTGATAACAGCGTTTTTAGCCTGACCAAGCCTGACGAATACGACTGGGATAAGATTTTTTCTGATTGTGACTGGCTTCATATCTCCGGAGTTACTCCTGCAATTTCTGAAAATACAGCTCTTTCTGCAAACAGGGCTTTTGAAGAGGCAAAAAAAAGAGGTATAAAAATCAGCCTGGATTTGAATTACAGAAAAAAACTCTGGAAGTGGGGAAAAGATGCCGGTTCTGTAATGAGGGAACTTTCTTCCTACGCTGACCTTTTGATTGCAAATGAGGAAGATGTGCAGAACTGCCTCAATATCCCTCTGGAAAATAAAAATACACCTTCAGAAAGTTACCGCCTTCTCTGCAAAAATGTAAAAAATCAGTTTCCTGATGTAGAATATGTTGCCGTAACTTTCCGCCACAGCGTAAGCGCTGATATAAATTACTGGACCTGCTTTCTTGACGGTAAAGAAGGCTTTTATGAAAGCTCCCGCTACGAAATTCAAAATATTGTAGAAAGGGTAGGGGCTGGAGATGCCTTTGCCGCCGGCCTTATCTATGCCCTGTCTTCCGATTTTTCAGAGTCCCAGGCCCTGGATTTTGCGGCTGCAAGCGGTTGCCTTAAGCATTCAATTCACGGGGACTTTAACCTTGCTACCAGAGAAGAGGTGCTTGCCCTTGCAAATGGAAACGGAAGTGGCCGGATTTTAAGGTAGTTTCTGCTTCTGTTTTTAGAAAGCAGCCGGCACAGTTTAAACTAAGCCAAGCTAATCTAGGCTTTCAGGCCTTTTTCATATCAGGCATAAAATTTATAAAATGAGGAAAAGAGAATGAATTACCAGAGTCGATTTGATGATTTTTTAAAAGCTCAGAAGTTTCTTCCTGTTTGCACAAGTTCTTCTGCTGATCAGGCTCTTCTTCTTGCAGAGCGCCTTGTAGAAAAAAATATTCTGGTTATGGAAATAGCCTACAGAAATCAGAAGCTCTATTCTGAAATTGATTACTGCATAGCCGCTGTTAAAAAGCATTTTCCTCAGATGAAGGTGGGAGCCGCAACGGTTATCAATAAAAAAATCGCAAAAAGGGCAATTAAGTCTGGAGCAGATTTTCTAATTTCTCCCGGTTTTAATCCCAGAACCGCTTCTTATGCGAAATTTAAGAAAATTCCTTTTTATCCCGGCGTTGCCACTCCTTCAGAAATAGAAAGGGCTAAAGAAATGGGCTTTTCCCTTTTAAAGTTTTTTCCCGCAGAAGCAATTGGCGGCGTAAAAATGTTGAAATGCCTTGCTTCTCCTTTCCCGGAGGTAAGCTTTATTGTTTCCGGCGGAATTAATGAAGAAAATCAGGCAAGTTATCAGACTCTCTCAAATGTTTCCGTGATAAGCGGTTCTTATCTTGCAAAATAAAATGAAAAAGAAGAGACTTTTTTCCATTATTGATAAAGCGGTTTACGACTACAAACTGATTCAGCCGGGGGATAAAATACTGATAGGTGCTTCCGGCGGAAAAGATTCAACAGCCCTGATAGAATATTTTTCAAACCGGGTAAGGCGCCCTGATGCTGATTTTGAATACCTTGCCCTGAATATACAGTCTGAAATTTCCGGCCCTCTTCCAGAAAATATCGTAAAGCTTTTTGAAGAATGGCAGGTTCCCTTAAAAGTTATAAAAATCAATGTTCAGGAAAGGCTGAAAGAGGGAAAAAAAATGAATTGTTTCTGGTGTTCTACCCAGAGGCGGACGGAACTGAATAATTTTGCCATGGAGAATGGCTTTAATAAAATTGCCCTTGGTCACCATGCAGATGATGTTCTGGAAACTCTCTTGATGAATGCCCTGCAGAAAGGGGAGCTTTCCACTATGATTCCTTCCCTAAAATACCAGAAATATCCCGTGTCTGTAATCCGCCCTTTGTATTATGCCTTTGAAAGTGAAATTATAGCTCATGCAAAGGAAAATGGCTTTTACGGCTGGACCTGTACCTGTAACTTTCAGGATAATTCTACCAGAAAGGATGCCAGAAAAAAAATCGCCCTTATAACTGATAGCGACCCAAAGAAAAAACAGCACCTTTTTGATTCCTTAAAGAACATAAACCTGGACTATCTTCCATAAAAAATCGCCGGATATCATCTGTAAAGTTACCTGAAGTATTTTCCTTAACGCTTGTCCACATAGTTTGTTTATGCTAATATCTAGCCACTATGATTAAAAGAAATTCAGGTTTTGCAAATTTAACTGCAGGTTATTTGTTCCCGGAAGTGGCTCGTCGCCGCAGGGAATATCAGGAAAAAAATCCACAGGCTAAAATAATCAGCCTTGGAATTGGAAATACAACTGAACCTCTCCCGCTTTTCATCGCTAAAGCTATGGCAGATTATTCCATGGCTCTTGCTACAAAGGAAGGTTATTCTGGTTACGGTGATGAACAGGGAAATTCTGAACTCAGAAAGAAAATTGCTGAAGTATGGTATAGGGGTATGGCTGAAGCTGACGAGGTATTTATCTCTGATGGTGCAAAATGCGATATCGCCAGAATTCAGACACTTTTTGGTTCAAAAGTAAAAATTGCAGTTCAGGACCCGGCTTATCCGGTTTATGTTGACGGTTCTGTAATCGTTGGCGCTGCCGGAAAGAACAATGGAAAGGGCTACAAGGGTGTTACTTACATGCCATGTACTCCGGAAAATAACTTTTTCCCGGATCTTTCAAAGGTTAAAAAGAACAGCCTGATTTATTTCTGTTCACCAAACAATCCTACTGGCGCCTGTGCCACAAAAGAGCAGCTTAAAGCTCTGGTTGATTTTGCAAATGCAAATGGCTGTATCATCATTTATGACGGTGCCTATCGTGAGTTCATTCAGGATCCGGCCCTTCCAAAGACAATTTTTGAAATTGAAGGAAGCCGTACCTGTTCAATCGAAATAAATTCTTTCAGTAAGCCTGCCGGATTTACCGGTGTTCGACTTGGCTGGTCTATCGTTCCTAAAGATTTGAAATTTGCTGATGGAGCAAGCGTAAACCGTGACTGGAACCGGGTTATGACAACTCTCTTTAATGGGGCTTCAAACGTTGCTCAGGCCGGCGGAATTGCCTGTCTTGAAGCAGAAGGTCTTAAGGCTATGAAAGACGTTATCGACTACTATCTTGTAAACGGTGACAAAATCGCAGAAACCCTTCGAGGTGAAAACTTTAAGAAAGCTGGTGTTGAAGTTTACTATACCGGAAACAGCCCTTACGTTTGGGCAAAGTTTGCAGGAAGAAAAAGCTGGGACGTTTTTGACAAAATCCTTTCTGAAGCAAATGTTGTAACAACTCCAGGAAGCGGCTTTGGCCCTGCCGGAGAAAGTTTTATCCGCTTCAGCTCCTTTGGTCACCAGGAAGATGTAAAGGAAGCCTGCCAGAGACTTTCTAAGCTGGAATTCTAAAAGCTTAAGAACAAAAAAAATGCCGGAGGGCTGATGCCTCCTGCATTTTTTTTTAGGTTAGGGCGTGTAAGGGTTTTCGGCTGTAAGGCCGAAAAGACAAAAGGGGCTGACTTTTAAGGAAGCCTCTTTTGGCCGAGCGTTAGCGGGCCCTGGAAGGCCCGACCCGGGTTCTTGCAACCAGTAAAAAAGAGCCCGAAAATCATTAAAAAAGCAAAAATGAGCCTGTAGAAATAAAAAAGCCCCGGGTAACCTCCAGAATAAAAACTGAAAATTGACCGGGGAAATTCTAAAAGACTTCCGGAAAGAATCCCGGGAAATCCAAAATAAAAATTCTAAAAACTAGAACTGAGCCTTGTAACCTATGCTCAGATTAAATGCGTTGTACCACTTGTCGTTCATAAAATCCGTAATTCTGCATTTTATCAGGGTGTGAAGCTCTCCACTGAAAATCTTTGTCTGAAAATATGGGGTAAAGCAGACGGTATATCCTTCGCTGAAAAAATCTGCAATATTTTGCAAATCGTAAAAATATTTTCCAGGGAAGGAGAGGGAAGACTGAACTCCAAGGGTGAAATTCTGATCTTTTATGTATAAATCATCGGAGTGAATATTTATACTTGCTCCCAGTGTGTCGTCGATAAAGATAAAATCCTCTACGCTTTCTTCCGGCAGGCTGAAGGCGCTTAAGTCGATTCTGCATTTTGAAAGATTCAGTCGAGGTTCTACGAGTAAATAAGTTTTCATCTCCCTAAAAGACAGAGACTGGTCGCTTTTTTTGAAAGGAACTTCGGAAAGTCCTGCCTGTATAAAGAGTGAAGTAGTGTACATGTTTCCAAAAAGAAGGTTCATACCGGCCCTCCAGTAGAGGGTGTCGATTACAAGGAAGGCATCGTCGTATTCTTTTGTGTTTAAGGGGCTTCCGATTCCTGTGGCAAAATCCAGGGTGAGGTAGCGGTATACGCAGGCAAAGCGGCCGTCAAAGTTCAGGACAAAACTGTCGTCCAGTTCGTGGTTTACGTAGCCGTATAGGCCTGCAGCAATTGGCTGGCTTGAAAAATGAATTACATCTGAAAGTCCTGCGCCAAAAAGAGGGTAGATGACGCTGCCTGCAATTCCCAGCCAGCTTTCCGTGATGATTGAAGAAATTGGCTGAATTCCAAAATGCCGTCTTAAAAATATATCTGAACCGATTGGTTCGTAGGTTCCTACAAATGCGCTGAAATAGCTTGTTGTTCCCGCAAAAGTTTTTCTATAAATTGCAGAAAGTTCATCCACCTGAAAAGTGGCAGGAGTTTCATTGAAAATGGAGTTTTCAATAAGGTCGTCTGTTTTTATAGAAAATTCTCCGTGTAAAATAAAGTTATCTGAAATATTCAGCTGTCCTGCAAAAAAAGACTGCATCTTCATCTGCGGGTCAAATTCTGAGGATGTTTTATCTGAATCAAAGGCTGCTCTTGCACCTGCAAGTCCGTTAAAACACAGTTCTGCAGAAAGAGGAAAAATTGAAAATGCTGCAAGAATGACAAGGCAAAAAAGTGCTCTGAAAATTTTCATGAATGCCTCCCGATAGTATTACTTTCTCTATATCGGCATTTTTTACCCTTTTCTTGAACAATACTTTATGACCTTTAATATTTTTTTTTATTGAGTCTGCATTTTTTTTATTAAATTTGCTTGAAATCTGAGAAATTCAGTATATAATTCTTAAATATGAGCGACTATCTTGATCCGAACAACGAGGAACTGTTAAAAGACTTCTTTGCGGAAGCCGAACAGCAGGTTGATACCCTCGAAAGTAATGTTCTTGTAATTGAAAATGACCCGAATAATCACGAAGCGGTTGATGAAATTTTCCGTGCAGCTCATACGCTGAAAGGTGGTTCTGCAACTGTCGAGATGACGGAGTTATCTGGTTTTACTCATAAAGTAGAGGATGTCCTTGATGAAATTCGTTCTAACAGACTTTCTGTTGATGAAGACGTTGTGGATGTGCTTCTTTCTTCTATTGATGTAATCAAGGCAATGCTGGAGGCACGTGCAAACGGATCAGTATATCAGGAAAATATTGACCAGCTTGTTTCACGGCTTAAAGCTTATATTCCAGAAAAGGGTGGGGCAAAGGCAAAAGCCAAGGCACCTGCCGGTACAGGACCTGCAAAACCAGCTGCAAAGCCGGCTCCAGCACCTGCTCCGGTTCAGCCAGCAGCTTCAGGACCTTCTCCATTCACCTATCCAGATCTGTCTGAGTCTGAGTTTATGGAACTCAAATCAGCCTGCGAAGGTAATCAGAAGGTTTGGCGTGTTGCGGTAAAATTTGATGAAAATAACCCTATGAATTCTGTAGGTGGAATTCAGGTATTCGCAGCTCTCAAGGCTCTTGGAAGCGTTTTGAAAACTGTGCCTGATTTCGACGCTCTTTACGAAGATGAATTCTACGAAAATGTATTCTACTATGTGGCATCGGATTCTACTGCAGATAAAATTGAAGATACAGCCTTCCTTGGAGATGTAACAATTTGTACAGATGCACAGATTATCGAAGGACCTGTAGTTTCTTCATCTGCTTCTCCTGTTGCAGAGCGCAGCGCATACGAAACAGCTCCTGCTGCTGAATCTTATACTCCTGTAGTTGAAGAAAAGACTGTTGAGCCAGAACCAGTCGTTGAAGAAAAACCTGTTTCAGCTTCTTCTTCAAGCACTGCAGCTGCAAAGGATTCTTCAGATGCTAAAAAAGAAGGCGGTTCTCATACAGTTCAGCAGTCTTCAGTTCTCCGTGTAGATTCAAGGCGAATTGATTATCTTTTGAACCTTGTCAGTGAAACTGTTATTACAAAGGCAGCCTTTAACCAGCTTGCCGCAAATCTTCAGGAAGAACTTGGTCGATTCCAGA
>JAILKG010000302.1 GCA_024693915.1 Treponema sp. | reverse complement strand
GATAATATATGTTACCATATAAAAAATATATGTTTACATATAAAATTTATATGTAATAAAAAGACGCTCTAGGATTGCCGTAGACGCGTCGAATTTAATTTTTTGAGTAATTTTATCGACTGGAAGAAATGGACGCGTTTTAGAGCATTTTTTTGGCGTTTTTAAAATTTTAGAAAAATGAATAAAAAATGCGAATTTTTGAAGATTAAAAAACGAATTAGAGAAGGCCTTTTGCAGTTTCGTTTTTCCGGTTTTTTCGTATTTATAGGAAGGCTTAAACAAAGTGTTACATACAAATTGAGTCAGTTTGAAATATTTTCTAATGGATAAGCACAAGCTTCAGAAATTATATTTTCAGACTCAGATATAAGTGAAAATCTTTTCCTTGTCTTCTTAAATACTCTGTTACATCCAGATATGTCTAAAAATTCTTAAAATGTCTCTGAGTGAAGGCTGCTGAAAAAAATAGAAACAATCCCTTAAATACAGTGTTACATGATTTTTTTTTAATTCGGGATTCTGTTTTCTTCTGATTTCTTAAATACACTGTGACAATTTTTGACATGCCTCTTGTGCTATAATATAAATAAGAGGTAAATATGGCGTATAAAGAATTAATCAAAAACTATTCTAAAATCCGAAATTATCTTAAAGAATTTTTTATATATGGTTTTAATTCACGGGGAAATGTTGGGCGGAAGTCTGACCGCTCCTATGATGATGAAAAACGCCGTATTACCAGCTGGCTGGGTGACTATGTGGAAGAAGACCATGGCCCTGACGGAAAGACAACTGCTTTAAGCATTGATGTGCGGAATGTGGGTTTCAATCCCCTTTACCGTGCCTGGAAATCTGCAAGTTTTACCGACAAGGATATTACCCTTCATTTCATTCTGATGGATTTACTTGCAGGCAAGGAAAAACTTTCCCTCACAGAAATAATTTCTTCCATATATAATGATTATCTTTCCCATTTTGCAAAGCCTCTGGAATTCGATGAATCTACAATCCGCAAAAAGCTGGCGGAATATGAAAAAGAGGGAATCGTTGAAATTTCCAAAGAAGGGAACAAATCCGTTTATACTCTCAGGGACAATATAAATCTTGTAAAGCAGTATCAGGAAGGTCTTCAGAATGCCCTGGATTTTGCTTCTGAAATTCTTCCGGCGGGAATTATCGGTTCCACCCTGCTGGACAAAATGGAAAAACACGAAAACACTTTTTCCTTCAAGCATCACTATATCACTCAGTCCATGGATTCTGAAATCATGGTGATCTTATTTGATGCGATGAAGCAGAAGCGCTGGATTCAGATTCAAAGTTACAATGAACGAAAAAACAGGAAGGAAAATTCCCGGGGAACTCAGGTGAGGGCGATTCCGCTGAAAATTCTTTCTTCAAGTCAGACCGGGCGCCAGTATCTGGTGGCTCACGTTTTGAAGCAGAAAAAACTGAAGTCTTTCCGGCTGGATAATATTGTTGAAATAAAGCTTCTTGAGCCCTGCAATGAATACGACACGGTGAAAAAGCGGTATAAAGAAGCGGAAAAATATCTCTGGGGCGCAAGCTTTGGTGATTTTGAAAATCTTGAAACAATTGAATTTACGGTAAAGTTCAAGGACGACGAGGAACATATTTATCAGCGCCTGATTCGGGAAAAGCGCTGCGGTACGGTGGAACGGCTTTCTAAAAACGAAGCCCGTTTTTTTGCGGAAGTCTGGGATGCACACGAAATGCTTACCTGGGTTCGGACTTTTATTATGCGCATCACTGAACTTCATATTTCGGATAAGGAACTGGAAGAGCACTTCTGGAAGGATGTTCGGGAAATGAAGGAGAACTACAAGGATATTCTTTATGATTTTTAGTGAAATTTACGGCACCTATTACAATACAATGGCTCAGATTATAAAGAAAGCGCTGATCGGCAATTTGACCCAGGACGGTCTTTATTCCTGCATCATGGAAAACGCCTATACCGAAAGCGTGGTGTCTATTACGGATTCAATTGAAAAGGAAAAGTGGCAGCTTTTGAAATTTGAGCGTGAAAAGAATCTTTATACAACCGTGCTGAAGCAGATTCCTGAAATGCCCCTGACAACGCTTCAGCTTCAGTATCTGAAGGCGCTTTTGAATGACAAGCGAATCCGGCTTTTCGACCTGGATTTTGAATATCTGGAAAAGCAGCTTTACGGTGTGGAACCCCTCTGGAACCCGGAAGACTACGAGGTTTTTGACAGGTACCTGGACGGAGACAATTTTGAGGACGGCGGCTATAAAAAACGTTTCCGAATGATTCTTGAAGCAAAACAGAAGGAACTTACTCTGGATTTTACGTTAAGAAACCGTCATGGGAAGGAATACAGGGTGGCAGGAATTCCTGAAAAAATTGAATACTCAGAGAAGGATGACAAATTCCGCGTGCTGTTGGCAGGTAGAACGGAAGCCTATACCATAAATCTTGGGCGGATTATTGCCCTTCGCTTTGTACCCAATGCCCAGAGGAAAACTTTCCGTGAAAGCGGCGAGTTCAATACGGACACAATTGTGCTGGAACTCACGGATGAACGAAACGCCCTTGAACGAGTAAGCATGCATTTTGCAAACCTCAAAAAAAGAACCACTAAAATCGGTGAAAATAAATACAGAATGGAGCTGGAGTTCAGCCGCGACGACGAAACCGAAATGGTAATCCGCCTCCTGCAGTTTGGTCCGGTGATTAAGGTTCTGGAACCGAATTATATCGTGGGCGAGATTGTAAAGAGGATCAGCATGCAGCTGAGGCTGGTACAGTAAGTAAAGCGAGTTTTCGCAATAAATTTTCCACGAAAAATCAATTTACCTCAATTAAACTAAACTCATAAAGGTTCAGACAGCATACTTAGATACAGCGCAAAAAAATCTATCAGGAAAAATGTGTAAATGCTTTGACACGATGAACCTTGTTTTGAATTTGACTGACAGGCAGTTCTTGCCTGACAGGTGAAATTTTTCGGGGTTTTTAAGGGGCCAGCCCCTTAGGCGAAGGGGTAGGGCGCAATGAAATGCGACCGTAGGGGTCCGAAGGCGCGAAGCAGGCTTTCCCCTCTTTTCCTTTTGAAATCCTGTTTTTGGAGGAGCTTATGCTGGAAGTAAAGGGAAAATTTAACACGGCGAAGGTTTTTACGGACAATCTTGAAGAGAGCGGGCGGGTTCAGATTGAGCGGCTTTGCGACCAGCCTTATGCGGCCGACAGCAGGATTCGAATGATGCCAGACGTGCACGCCGGTGCCGGTTGTACTATTGGTACCACAATGACGATTAACGATAAAATCTGCCCGAATCTTGTGGGAGTTGATATCGGATGCGGAATGGAGACTCTTATTATCAAGGCCGATTCTCCTGTGAGCGAGAACTTTGACCCGGAAAAGCTTGATAAGTGTATCCGGCGGAATATTCCTGTGGGGCGGGAGATTCGCCGGGGGGGACACCTTCATAAGTTTGTCGATGAAATTGAGTTTGATAAAATCCGCTG
>JAILKG010000290.1 GCA_024693915.1 Treponema sp. | reverse complement strand
GCCGCTTTCGCGGCAGCCACAAACAGAGTCTTTTTTGTCCGCAGCACGCTTTCCCCGTTGCAATTTTTTATGTATAGAATCAATAATGCGTTTGCCCTGATTCTTACTCTAACCCCAGTAGCACGGGGCCAGAAAAAATGTTACTATGGAAGATATGAGTGAAAACCAGTTTTTTATGCCCACCGAGATTATTTTTGCAGGAAATTCAAGCTGCAACCTAAAATGTGCCCACTGTTATGTTTCAAGAAATGCTAATTTTCTTTCTGTAGAAGACGCTGTCCGCTTCCTGCAGAATGCCAGAAATTCTAAAAACTGCACAATTGAAAAAATTGGTTTTTCAGGCGGAGAGCCTTTTTTGTATCTTGATTTTCTTGAAGCGGTAATCAGGGAAGCCATCTCCCTGGATTTTATGTTTGACCGCCTGATGACCAACGGCGTCTGGTGGAAGGACGAAAATGAACTGGAAGAAAAACTCAAAAGAATATACGATGCCGGCTTTGACGGAAAAATCGGGCTCAGCTGGGACTATTTTCACGGACAGAACTTTGAAAAAATCGTAATTTTTGTAAAAAAAGTTCTGGAAATATTTGGAGAAAACAGTCTTGAAATTCAATCAGTTGTTCCTTTTGACAGACGGGATACTGATTTTGTAAAAAGAGATGACAACAAAGTTCTTGAAAACATCAAAAAGCTTGCAAAAAATCTGGAGATGAATGTAAAAAATCACACAGGCTTTTTCTCCAAAAAAGGAATAATCTATCTGGAAAATGACAGCAGCCGGATTACAGTTTACCGAACACCAGAAAGCTTCCCCTGCTCAGACGGCCGGGGTTGGAAAAGCAAAAAATGGTTCAAGGAAGACTACTGTCAGGGCCCGGGACAGATTTTATACGTACACACAAGCGGAAAAATAGCTCCATGCTGCGGCTTTGCAAACGAGAATGAAAGACTGATTTTGGGAACCATAAAGCAAAGTTACGATGAAATTCTTTTTAATGCGGAAGCAAATCCTCTTTTAAAAATCTGCTTTGAAAGCGGACTTTTAAAATTTGCAAAGAAAATAGAAAAGACTCAGGACATGAGCCGCAGAACAGACGATCCATGCACCTTCTGCGACTATGTTTGTAAGTACAAACTGGTTTAGATATGGTTGCAAAAGCTATTTTTACCACTGGAAAATGAGTTTTTACAGAAAAAATCCAAAGAATAATTTTCCTCTATTTTACCACCATAAAAAATGAAAGAAGCCCCAGGCGCCGGCCTGGAGTGGTGGGCGAAAGCTTTTGTTTTATAAAAAAAACTTGTCCTGACGGAAATCCAGGCTGATTACCAGCGTCTGAACAAACACTAAATAAAAAAAGCTTGAGCCCAGCGACCGCAAGAAAGGGAGTGGATTTTAAGCAAAAGAAAAATTCTAGGATAGGTAAAAATGCTGATTATAGGTGAAGCCCCTTCAGAAGCCAGACCTGAACGGACTTTCGAGGACGCCGCGCGTTAGCAAGCCATGGAAGGCCGGTTACAAGACCAGCCGCCCATGAAAAAAAAATGAAAATGAGTTATTCTGACAGACTTACAGAACTGCCTGCCAGAAAGAAAAGTTTTTAGTTCTGTTCTTTGTCGGAATCGTCGGCGGAACCTGTCTGTGGGTCAACTGATTTTGTCTCTTCATCCGATCTTGTCTGGGGAGCAGCCGCCTTTCCCCCTTCCCTTTCTGCCCTTGCCTTTTTCTTTTCTGCAAGAACTACCATGCGTTCAAGTCGGGGCACGTTATAGCGGAGAACCATGTAAGGCAGAATACTGCATACGAAATTTACCCAAAAACCCGGGAAGGTGAAGCCCCAGAAATATTTCTGCCAGTTTGGATAGCAGAAAATAATTGCAGCTGCGGTAAAAGCCCCGATAAAATGGCCAACGGCGCCGTAATTTGCTTCCAGAATAAAGCGCTCGAGATAGGCCGGGTCGTTCGGGTCGGCTACGTGCTTTTTGCTGAAGGCCGTGAACATTCCCAGCTCCAGAACGTGGTCTTTCCAGACTTTTATTCCCACTTTTTCATAAAACTTGTATTCGCCCCGAGAAACTGAGTGAAACTTCACTCCCCGCTTGAACCATTTTTCAGGAAGGCGGCGGACAATAAAAGCCACAAGCCCGTCGTTCAGAACAAGAGCGGGAATGAGCACCAGAGCGGCGATTACAACTTCTTTTGTTGTAAAGCCCGGGCGGTGCATAAAATAATTTGTAAGAAGTAGGGCAAGATCGCCGCCTAAAATCAGAATAAGATAGAGAACCACGTTAGACCTCCTTAGATGAACTTTCTACAGATGATGAAGTGCCATCAGCGCTGCCAGAAGACATATTTGCAGCAGAAGAAGAGGCAGCCTCGGTCTTGGAAGACGAATTGCCCGAGTTAGCAGAGGATTTTACAGCAGCAAAGACACCATCTGAGAGAGAAGCCTGTCCGCCCGAAGTAAAGGAGCCCCCCGCTGCCTTGGAAGACATATTTGCAGCAGAAGAAGAGGCACCCTCAGCAGAAGTTTCTTTTTCCGCGCCAGATATAGAACTTTCTTCCGTCTCGTAAACAAGAGGAATTCCGTAGAACTTTTCGTAGCAGTCTTTCCAGACCGCATAGTTTTTGTCCCTCAGCAGAGTCATATTCTGTTTTACAGACGCTTCCGGATCCGGATAGATTGCAGGCATGATGTGCAGGGTGTATTCCTGAAGTGGAAAACCGTCTGCACCAATGCGGTCAGAGTCCGTCATTGTGATGAACATTGGAAGAACCGGCACCCTGTTTTCAGCGGCAAATTTAAAAGCTCCCACTGTAAGGGGGCGAGGCTTTCTGTAGTTCCACCACATTCCCTGCTCAGCGTAAACAAGTATTTTTTCTCCTCTGTTCAGAAGAACTTTTACTGCTTCCATAAACTTTTTCATGGTAGAAAAGTTTGCGCTTAAAGGAAGAGTGTTACAGTGGCGGAAAAAGAGTCCGTAAATTCCAGGAAAGTTTGTGTAATTTCCTTCACGGATTACTTTATAAAGAACTCTTCCTGAGCGGTTGTACATATAAGGAAAAAGTGCATAGTGAATTGCAAAGTTGTCAAAGGGATTAAAATGGTTGCAGGTAATAACTACGCCCTGCTCCTCAACATCTTCGAAATTTTCAATTCCCCGGATTTCTTTAATGATCATCTTGCCGTCTTTTACCAGATTCTTGATAAAACGGCGGGCACCAATATTTACAAACCAGGTTAGGATTTTGTTAGAAAGTTTTTTGTTCAGGTAGTCAACCTTGTCCGGAGTAAGGGGGATTGTAGGAGGATCTTCTTCTACATCCTTTGTCCACCAGCCCTTTTTTTCATATTCCTTTATGCGCTCAAGCACGGCAAGACGGCCTGGATCCTTCTGGATTTCAGCAGCACAAGAAGTCTGTGCCTTGCCTGTCAATTCCCGGCCGGCAACATTCTGGGATTGGCCGGCGACATTCTGGCCCTGGCCCGCAAGCTGAGAATCAACTGGACCGGCAGCTTGATCGGCAGCATTCTGAGAATGGCCGCCTGCCTGTCCTCCATTTACCTTTTCTTTCTGTGGGCAGTCTGCAGCCCCCTGCTTTTCTTTTTCTTCAGACATAATCACTTTCCTTAAATACAAAAAATATGCCCCGGTTTTCGGGGCAGCATTCAAAAGGCTCTCCCATTCTAAAAAAGGGAAAGCTTCAAAAAAAAATATGCTATCTTGCCATGCGTCTTCTGTAAGGGCGGATATTTATAAGTTTTCTGAACTTCAGGAAGCGCAGCACCAGAATAAAGATATTCTTTACAAGGCCCTTCTTTCCGTCAGTTCTGTAGTAGTTGTTAGGATCATCAGCATCTTCCTGGGCCATTTTAGAAAGATTCTCCATCAAAAGTTCATCTTTCTTAAAATCCTCTTCAGTTCTGGAATCCCGCATCTGAATAAGACGGTCGTAAAAGTCCGTCATTTTTGCATATTTCCAGAAATTCTCTTCATAAAGAACATCCTTGTATTTCCATGGACGCCAGTTTATCTTCCAATGAATAATTTTCAAATCCTTGTCATCAAATTTTTCATTCTTATAAGAAGTCTTGTTCCAGCCTAACGATACCCATTTGATATTATTTTTACAAAGTACATTTAAATAATCTTCATCCTGAACTACCCGGAATTTGTAGCGATTAAGCAAATCTACAAAGCGTTCTGCTATATGACGATTGCGCCATCTTTTACAATTTATCAACAAAATTCCTGCATTGAAGTAGGCCTTTCTATTGATTCCATCAGCTTTTTCAACGTAATTTCCAAAAACTTCAAAAGTCTGCATTACTTCTTCCTGAACGGCAGCAACGTAATATCCGTGAATGGAAGTGTTGTAAAGCTCACTTACATCCCCCAGAACAGTGATGTCACAATCCAGATAAAGAACTTTTTTGTACTGAGGGAAGAGATTAGGAATAAAAATGCGGTAATAAGTTTCCTTAGAATAATAGTCCCTCAGGTGGAACATAGACTGAACTTTGTCCAGTTCTTTAGAAAGATTTATAAACTCAATGCTTGAATTTTCAGTCTGATGTTTCAGAATGCTGTCCATATTTTCCTGCTTTAAGCCGGAAGTCAGAACAAAAATCCTGTAAAAATTATCTTTTGATGCGTTATCAAGAAGAGATGTCACAGCAACTGCAAGAAACGGAACATAATTATCATCAGTTGCAAAACAAACTGGAATTTCCTGATTGAACTTTCCTTTTTTTAACATAGCGTTTGCCATCTTTTTCCTCAAAAAAATCAGATAGTATTTGTCTATTATACCACTTAGACGCAAAAAAATAAATTTAGTTGCAGCTAAATGTAAAAAATTATAAAAAAATACAAATTTTTCCCTTTTGTTGAGGGGGAAAGCCTTCCCCCTGGCCTCAGCCATTAATGTCTTCGGCACACCCCCTTCGCCTAGGGGGCGGTATTTTTTTTATAAAAAAGAGTCCTCTTTCCCCGCCCCCTAAAACCCAAGGTGGATAGCCTAAAAATTGCTCATGCAATTTTTTTAACGGCTTACTATTTATCAGGAAAGCGGGCCAGCCGCTTTCTCTCACCTAAAACCCAAGGTGGATAGCCTAAAAATTGCTCACGCAATTTTTTTAACGGCTTCCTATTTATCAGGAAAGCGGACCAGCCGCTTTCTCTCACCTAAAACCCAGCAAGTTCTTCCGTCCAAAAGTATGACACTTTTACATATTTTGTCATAATGATGACAGACTTTTATTTTTCTGCTAAAATCATAAGAGCGGAAGAAAATTTATTGTTTTAGGACTATAGATTTATGGCAGAAAAAGATGAAAATCTAAAAAAAACATACATAACCCGAATGCCTGACAAAGCGGGAGCATTTCTGGTAGCCGGAAATATCATCAGCTCCCACAAGGGAAACATCGTCAGGGTAAACTACAACAAGGCTGTAGATACCCACACACTTTTTATCGATGTAGAAGCGAGTGCACAAGCTCACCGGGAAATTCAGAAAGAACTTGAAGAATGCGGCTACATTTCTGATTCAAACCTTAAAGGCCAGCCTGAAATTCTTATGATTGTCCTTACACTAAAAGACGAACCCGGCAGCGTAAAACCAGTTCTTGAAATTTTAAATTCCCACAAGGTAAACATTTCCTACATAAGTTCCCAGGAAAACGGAAGCCCCTACCAGTATTTTAAAATGGGACTTTTAATCGAAAACACAAAGGAAATAAGTACTCTTATAGAAGAAATTTCAAAAATCTGCGAAATAAAAATCCTTGACTACGAAGTTACAGACCGTCTGCTGGACGGAACTGTGTTTTATATTTCTTTTGCCAACGAAATGCGTAAAATTCTGAACCTGAACCAGAGCCAGACCAATGAAGTTCTGGTTTACGCAAACCAGATGATGCAGATTCTGGACGAACAGAAAAAATCTCCCCTAAAAACCTTTGACTACATACGCCGCTTTGCTTCCATGGTGGTTTCAAGGAAAGGTGAAAATTTTAAACCTGACGTTTCTTTTATAAACCTTAACAGGGGAATGACTCTCTTTATAATTGAACCGCCTTGCGGCAGCAACACATACATTCTGGCAAAAAACTCTCACGAAGAAAGCCAGACTACAGAAGGTAAAGAAGCAGCCGGCGGGCAGGCTGGCGGACAAACCGGCAGTCAGATTTTCAGTCAAACTGTTAGTCAAACTGGTAGTCAAACTGGTAGTCAAACCGGCGAGCTTTTGTTCATAGACAGCGGCTTTTCCTGCTATCAGGAAGAAATGAAAACAATCCTTAAAGGGCTTTTCCCGGATTTTGATTCCAGAAAGAAAACAGGAATCATCACCCATGCA
>JAILKG010000028.1 GCA_024693915.1 Treponema sp. | reverse complement strand
ATTGCAACGGGGAAAGCGTGCTGCGGACAAAAAAGACTCTGTTTGTGGCTGCCGCGAAAGCGGCATATAATAGTTCCTCTGCCACAAACAGCGTCTAGCGCAATATTGCGCGTTTTTTGGACCGTGGCACGCAGACCTTAACACTTTTTTTTTGCACAGTTTATTTATAATGCGTTTGCCCTAGGTTGGCCTTATATTATGATTGAAAATCCTTCCTGTATCCTATATAATATAAGAATTATGACAAGATGTTTTACAATGTTAAAGCCAGGCGTTATTAACAGACGCAATGTAGGCGAAATTATCAGTCGCTTTGAAAAAAAAGGTCTTAAGCTTGTTGGTATGAAGCTTATGGTAATCAGTGACTCTCTTGCAAAAGAACATTACGCGGAGCATTCTGAAAAGCCTTTCTTTGGCGATTTAGTTGATTTTATCACTTCCGGTCCAGTAATCGCTATGGTATGGCAGGGTGATAATTGTGTTTCTCTGGTTCGCAAAATGGTTGGTGCTACAAATCCTGTAGATGCTCTTCCTGGAACAATCCGCGGAGATTTCTGTATGCACACAAATTTCAATGTGATTCACGCTTCTGATTCAGATGAAAGTGCAAATCGTGAAATCAATCTTTTCTTCAAACCAGAAGAAATTTTTGACTGGGACGACGCTTTAGCCCCATTAATTTAATTTTTAGAAGGTGCAGTTATGAATTGTAAGTCAGTTTGTGTTCTTGGAGGCGGTGCCTGGGGTACAGGTCTTGCTCAGGCTCTTGCCAGGGGCGGTCATAAGGTCGTTATGTGGGCACTTGAGCCTGAAGTTAAGGAATCTGTAAACAATGAGCATGAAAATAAAAGATATCTTCCTGGTTACAAGCTTTCCGAAAATCTTACGGTTACTAACGATATAATTGAAGCAGCAACAGATAAGGACTTTATCATAATTGCGTCTCCTTCTTTGTTCCTTGCAAGCACAATCAGAAAAATTACATCAGTTCCTAATGTTGCAGAGGGAACAAGTGTAATTGCGGCTCTTACAAAAGGCTTTGTTCCTTCAAAAGATGGTCCCCGCCTTGTGCTTGAAACCATTGAAAATGTTCTTCCTGGCATCTACAAGGGAAATACTGTTTATGTAGCAGGTCCTAGCCATGCAGAGGAAGTTGCAATGGGAAAACTTACTGGTCTTATTGCGGCCAGCGAAAATGCCAAAAATTCAATCAAGATGAGGGAACTTTTAAGTGTTCCTGGTCTTATGGTATTTTCAAGTTTTGATGTTGTAGGTGTACAGATATGTGCAGCTGCAAAAAATGTTATAGCAATTGTATACGGAGCTCTGGATGCTGTAAGCGAGCACAGTCAGCTTTTTGGCGATAACTCGGAAAGTCTTCTTCTGGCAGCCGGTTTGAATGAAATTCAGACATTTGGTATGGCCATGGGAGCAACCCATCCTGAAACATTTACTTCTATTTCTGGTGTAGGTGACCTTGATGTAACCTGTAAAAGTAAATTCGGCAGAAACAGACGTTTTGGACAGGATTTGATAAAAACTGATATCCTTTCAAATTTTAAGGATATTGACGACTTAATAGCAAATATTGGAAAAATCGGTTACCTTCCTGAAGGTGCGGTAGCCTGCAAATACATTCACGATCTTTGTGAAAAGAAAAATGTGAAACTTCCTTTGTGTAATGGACTTTACAGAATTTTGAACAAAGAAATTCGTCCTCTTGATTTTCTTGATGAATTTCTGTTAGCAGAAAAAGTAAAGCTCTAGTTTTTTAAGCCCGGTTTAAGACCTTTTTCAGCTTTTTCCGGGCCTTTTTATATCTGCAATTTTATTTCTTAAAAGCCATTTCTGGAGAAAAAAATGTTAGAAAAAATTACCGGAACTTTCAGCAATATTGTTCGTTCCATCAGCGGAAAATCCACAATTTCTGAAAAGAACATTGAAGATACTGTTGAAGAAATTAAGATGGCCCTTCTTGAGGCCGATGTAAATCTTCGCGTTGTTCGACGCTTTGTAAACAGTACAATCGAAGAAGCTAAGGGAGAAAAGGTTTTAAAATCTGTAAATCCTGGTCAGCAGTTTACAAAGATAATTTACGATAAAATTGTTTCAATGCTTGGAGATCAGAAAAAAGATCTTTCTTTAAAAGGACCTGATACTACAAGCGTAATTCTTCTTCTTGGTCTTCAGGGTGCCGGTAAAACTACAGCTGCCCACAAGCTTGCAGCCCGCTTAAAAAAAGAGGGAAGAAGACCTTTGCTTGCAGCCTGCGACTTAGTTCGTCCTGCTGCTGTGGAGCAGCTTTCTGTTCTGGGTGAAAAAATCGGTGTTCCTGTATTCAAGGAAAACTCGAAAGATGCAGTAAAGAATGCAGAAGAAGCTCTTTCCTATGCAAAGAAAAATCAGTTTGATACCCTGATTGTGGATACAGCCGGTCGTCTTCAGATTGACGAAGATATGATGGCAGAACTTGTAAAAGTAAAGAAGGTAACAAATCCTGATGAAGTTATCCTTGTTGCCGATTCCATGACCGGTCAGAATGCTGTTGATATTGCAAAGTCTTTTGACGAACAGCTTGGTCTTTCCGGCGTTATTCTTACAAAGTTCGATTCCGATGCCCGTGGTGGTGCAGCTCTTTCATTAAAGTCTATTACCGGAAAGCCAATTCTTTTTATTGGTACAGGCGAAAAAACAGAAGATTTTGAACCTTTCCATCCAGACAGAATTGCAAGCCGCATTCTTGGCATGGGTGACGTTGTTTCTCTTGTAGAAAAAGCCCAGGAACAGGTTGATGAAGAAGAGGCTCTTCGCCTTCAGAAAAAGATGGCCCGCAACGAGTTTACCCTGGAAGACATGCTGCTTCAATTTCAGCAGGTTAAAAAAATGGGTTCAATGCAGTCCATTATGGATATGATTCCTGGAATGGCAAATCAGAATGTGGATTTAAGCGGAATGAAAAAGAATGAAGCCATAATCCTTTCAATGACAAAAAAGGAAAGGGCAAATCACCTGATTATCGGCCCGTCAAGAAGGAAAAGAATTGCCAAAGGCTCAGGAACCACTGTAGCTGATGTAAATAAGCTTATAAAGCAGTTTGAAAAAACAAAGCTTGCCATGAAAAAAGTAAGCCGAAATAAGGGCTTGCAGAGTAAGCTTATGAACCAGCTGGGCGCCAATATGGATTTAAGCCAGCTTGGTAGATTCAGATAGGTTAAAATAAAAAAGCGCATCTTGAAAAGGATGCGCTTTTTTTATCAGCCCGGAGCAGGTTTCTTTATAAGTTTTAATTAACGACTATAACCGAAGATACCCTGCCGTCTTCTGTGTAGGCTCTTTTTGGATTGCTTGTGTCTACCAGTCGGTTCATTCCAATAAAGTAATTGTAATAGTATTTTCCCTGAGGAAGGGGAAGGGTAAGCTCATAGAAGCCTTCGCTGGTTTCTGTAAGCTCATAAATCCAGGAATCCCAGGCGGTAAAAGTTCCGGCCAAACGAACCTGAAGTCCGCTTTCTCCTCTGTAGATGAATTTTACTCCTTCCTCTTTGCTGGAACCGGTTAGCACAGGAAGCCTTTCTCCGATTTCCAGACAGGAAAGACTGATTCCTGAATTTTCGTCGTAACGCATATTTTGATTCAGGGGATCCCTTGTCCATAGTCCGTCTATAACCAGCCGATAGTCCAGGTGGGTAAGTTCCGTAGGCCTTTGCAGAATATAGAACAAAACTTCGCTGGTAATATTTCCGTCTATATCCCGGCAAACATGGCGTTCAAAGGCGTGAACGCTTTTGTAATCTTCAAAGTCAAAGGCAATTCCCACATAGCGGGGACCTGCTTCTGCCGTAAAAATAACCATTTTGTCCAGGACTTTTGGTTCTGAGGCTTTTGTGATATTGGCAACAATATTGTTGTATTCATACAAATCTTTTTCTTCTGCAACTTCTGCTTTTTTTGCAAAAAGGTTCTGGCTGACCAGTAAAAAGGCAGAAAGAGCAAGAAATTTTGAGACTCTTTTCATACTCTCTTTTTCGGAATAAAAAACTTTCATCTTTATAGATAAATTTTATTTGGAATTTTTAAGGAAATTCCAGAAAGTCGTTGGGGGCGTTGCGGGAGCCGGGTGGAAGGGTAATCTTGATTTTGCAGGGCAGACTGGCGTAAGTCCGCCTGGGGACTTACGCCTGAAAAAGTGATTTGCCCCCGCTGGAAGGGGTAGCGGACAAGCAACAAAGCGGAGAGAAGCGGCCCTGCTTGCTGGGGCGCTTCGTGGAGCGACTTGCTTGGGAGCGAGGGGTCCGAAGGCGCGAAGCAGGCTTTCCCCTCCTAAAAAAAATACTAAAGCATTTTTATAAAAATCCGATGAATAAAAAGAGAAAGAATAAAAGGCTTAAAAAAGGCGGGATTTTAACTGTCTTTTTGGGAGCCTGAACCGGGGTTCAAAATGGAATTTAAGGGGAAAAAAGTATTTTTGCTTTTCTTTAGTGCTGTGTTTACGGCAGGACTTTATGCCAGAAGTCTTTCCTTTCAGATTGTTCAGCACAATGACAGCATGAACGGGGTGTGTTCTTCTGCCTATGTTATAGAAGATGAGCTATTGAACTATTTTTTTGAAAACGGCTATATCGTGAGCAACAGTCAGGCCAGTATTTCTTCTTCTGCAGATGATGACAAAAAACTCTGGTGTGACGGCTATTATGAAGCCAGTGACGGTTCTTTTGATGATTTTGTTCAGATTCACCTGTATTTTGGGGAAAATCCAAACATCAATGAAAAAAAAGTGTCACTGGGAATGATTGATTCTGTTTCCTGGAACATAACTTCTATTAAGACTGGAAAATGTCTTGAAAAAAATACGAAGAGCGTAACAAAACCAATGGGAAGTGATACTGAGGAAAATGTCAGAAACTTCGCTTCAGATTTTGCAGCTCATATTAAAAAGGTAATAACCAACAGGGTGTAGGAAGGGATATATGAAAAAAATTACAGCATTCTTTTTATCGGTACTTATGTGCCAGTTCATTTTTACTTCTTTTAGTCCGTCCCTTGATGGTCGGGCAGTGATTGCGGATCAGGGAATGATGCCGGAAGGACTTTTTGCCCGAACGGTAGGCTATCTTCCGGGAGATTCAATCAGCGTAACCAATCTTGCAAAGAAAATCAGCGTTGATATTCTTGTAATCGGTGCGCTGGATCCTTCTGAAGGAGTTGCTATTCTTCTTTCTCCTGAAGCTGCAAAAGTTCTGGGAATGGAGAAAAATGCCAATAATGTGGTAAAAATTACCAAGAGATCCGGTCAGCTGGATGAACAGGTTTCCGGAACTGCTGTAATTGCCGATGCACCTGCTCTACCTCCTGCAGAAAATGAAGATCAGAATGATTCTGAAAGCGAAAGAGACGAAAGTTCTGAAAATAATTCGGAAAATAAGGGTCTTGCTGAAAATGACGGATCTGAAAAGTCCGATTCTGTGGACGAAAAAATCCAGGCAGGACTTGCTGATGCTGAAGATTCAGAAAGTGAAGAAGATTTCAATTATGACTGGAACTCTGATTCAGAAAAAGAAGATTTGGCAAGCAGCGAACCTTTTGCCGGTGATGAAGATTTTGTTCCTGAGGTTGCCCCTGAGGAAGTTATTACTGAAATTGATGAACCTGATGTAATTGAGGAAGAATCTTCTGAAAAAATCGAAGATGACCTGACTGAGGGTGAAAAAATTGCAGATGAAGAAAAGGTTTCTGAGGAAGGTGAAGAGACCCTTACTCCTTCAGACAATGACCTGCCTGTAAATGAAGGCTCAGGTAATATTGGTAATGTTGAAAATGCAGAGGGTGAAAAAGTTATCGGTGACGACTTTAGCGATCAGGAGACTGTAGCTGAAAATGATATGGGTGAAAATATTGAAGCTACTTCGATAGAAGAGGCTCTTACAGAAGCTAATCCTTCTGACAGCGAAGAAGATAAGCCTGAAGTTATAAGTGCAACTGTGGCAGAAGATATTCCTGAAAGCGAACCTTTTGTTGAAAAAATCGAAGAAGATGCTGAAGCTGAAAGACTTGCATACACACTGGAAGAAGAAAAAGTTGAAGCTGACCTCCTTTCTGACCCGGTTGAGTCAAAGGCAGTGGGCCCAAATGTACCTGACAGTGTTTCTACTACTCCCTTTGAAGAAGAAGGCCTTGCTGCTGATGAAAAAGTAGCTGAAGAAGAAGCAAGTGATGCAGATGAAAAAACTGAATCTGAAAAACTTGCTCTGGAAGAAAAAGATGAAAAAATTGAAAGCGATAAGATTGAGGCAGAAAAGCTGGATAATGAAGAACTTGCTTCAGTTGAAGGCAAGTCTGAAGACAAATCTGACCAGCTTTCAAATGTAGAAGAAGAAAAAATGGTAACAGAAGAGAGCGAAGCTGCTTCTGATGACCAGACTGAAGGTGAAAAGATTCAGGTTGCGGCAAGTGAAAAAGAGATTGAAGAAGCTATTGAATCTGAAAAAATCGACAGCGATGACCTGTCTGACTTGCCTGAAGAAAAGAAAGAGCTTGCACTATCTGATGAAGCTAAGAAAGAAGAAAATCTTCCTGTAGAAAGTGACAAACTTATTGCTGCTGATCAGGAAATGAAGGAAGAAGAAAAAACGAGCGTAAAATCTGATTCTGAAAATCTTGAAAGCAAGATTAGCGAAGAAGACGAGCTTGTGGATTATTCAGATTTCAGCGAAAAAGTTGCTTCAAAAATGTATGAAGAGGCTGAAACTGAAGAAGAAGGCTATGCTCCTATAATCCTGGTTCAGGCTGAACCAAAGGCTCCTGAATATTCTGAAAAAGATGATTCTGAATATGAGGCAGAAAAGGCCAGAGTAAAGGCTGAAGAAGCAAAGAGGGAAGAAGCCAGCAAGAAGGAAAAAGAAAGAGCTGAGCTTGCTGCAAAAGCGGCTAAAGAGAACAGAAATGTTCAGGCTGAAAGAAAGGATAAATCTGTGAACTGGAGAAAGCTGGTAACAGAAAACTCTGACCTTAAAAAAGGTTACTGGTATGTTCAGGCTGCTCTTCTTTCTGAGCCTTTAAATATTGAACAGTTTGTAACTAAGTATGCAGAAAACTATCCGATTTGTCTGGTTCCTCTTTCAAACGGACGGGGATATCAGGTTCTGGTTGGAGCCCTTGGTATGGATGAATACGGAACTGTATTAAACCGCTTTAAGAGCTACGGCTTTAAGGATGCATTTGTAAAGAGAATCCGATAAGTTTGTAAAGAGAGCCCTTTTAGGAGAAATCCTTTAAGGGCTTTTTTTTATGTTTTTTTAACCCCTTTGTAAAGTCAGTCTTTAAAAATTCCGTTAATAGAAGTAAGTACAATCTTTTTTTTGTACTTGCAACGAAAAGCGATTGTGGGGTAAAATTAACTAATTATGCCGGGCTTAAGTCAGCTAAAACAATTCAATTCCGATATTCTTTCCCTTGGTAGCGAACCTGAACTCAGGGCAAAACGAGGGGAGAAGCCTGTCACATTTCCTCTTCCAAAAGGCATTAAGGATATAGATGATTCCAATGACTTTGTGATGGGTATGCCTGAGACGGTAAATAATGCCCCTGTAAAAGCAAAAAAAGAAGAGCCGGAAGATTTTTCCGATATTATGGGAACTGCAAGTCCAAAGGCTTCTGCCTCTGAGTCTGCTCCTCAAGCTACGGAAAGTGCCGGCATTACCCTTCCAGACTTATCAATCATTAATACAAGTATTCCTGCCGGAGAGGGCGAGGACTCAGGTCCTGATCTTTCCATGTTTATGGATGAAGAACCTGAAAAAGAGGTAATCGAAGAAAAACCTGTTGAAAGGCAGATAGATGAGTTTTCTCTGGACGAACTTTTAGGTGGAGCCGGCTTTGATGGCTCGGAAGGTTTTGACCAGGACTCTTACAGCGAAGAAGATACAGAAAACCAGGACTCTGAGTCAGAAATCTCAGAAGCGGAAGAAGTTACTTCTGATGAAAGTGTTCTTAATGGAAGAGAAAGTTCGGTTTCGCCTTTATCCGGAGGGGATGATTTTTCTATGCCGGATACCTCTTTTGGACCAGCTGGCGGAGATTTAAGTGCTACTGAACTTGAAGGAGAGACAGGCTCTGCTTCTTCTGCCAGTGGTACCAAGGCTTTTGACGACGGACTACCTGCTTCTTTAGAAGGCCTTGATTTTGGAAATGGAAATAATGAAGCTGGCCCTGATGCAGGTGATTCCTTTGGAAGTGATGATTTAAACAGCCTTTTAAATGGAACAGACTCTGCTTCTGCAGGCGGACTTGAGTCTCTTGATGCTTCTATAGGTGCAAGTGGCGGAGCTGGAATAAGCGGCTCTGATTTTGGACTTGATATTGGGGGAAGTGCTGACGATTCAGGATTTAATGGGGCTGAAAGTGCAGAAACTTCTTTCCCTGACCCTTCAGGGGCAGACTTGTCTTCTGATTTGAAAGGCGATCTGGATTCCTCTTTTGATATAAATGACGATGAGTTACTGAGTAAAGCGGTTTCTTCTTCTTCCCTTTCTTCAGATGGAATTGAAGAGCTGGATGCAATGGATTTTGCTCCAGGAGATTCTTTTTCTGCTGATGATTTAAAGGAACTGGAAGAATCTCTTCCTGAAGACAATCTTTTAAATTCTCTTTCTGATAAAGAAAACTTAAATTCAGATGATACTTTGGGAAAAATGGATGCCGGTCTTGAGGGTGGCGATTTTTCTCCGGAGAATTTATCTTCTGATTTTTCTGCAGACGGCTTAGCTTCTGCTTCTGAAGATTTTTCTGCAGATGACATTGCTTCCTCTTTTAATGAAACTGATGGGGGAAGCCCAGATGCTGATTCTTCATCTGCTGCAGATTCTCTTTCTTTTGATTTACCGGAAGGTGATTTTGCTGACCTTCCTTCTGATTTTTCTGATATTTCCTCTGATAAATCTGATGACAATCAGGCTTCTTTAGACGGAGCTTCTCCAGATGGAACTTCCTTTGACAGTGCCTCTTTAGACGGCGCTGCTTCAGACGGCGCTGCTTCAGATTTTTCTATGGACGACCTTACAGCTGGACTTCCTTCTGATTTCTCTACTTCAGGGGATGCTTCAGACCTTACTGCCGGTCAGGATTTTGAGCTTTCAGAGGGGCTTGAAAATTCAGGTCCTGAGGAAGAGCTTTC
>JAILKG010000269.1 GCA_024693915.1 Treponema sp. | reverse complement strand
AACGTGTACATGAACAAGAGAACGGAGCTGAGCGGAAAGAGAAGTTGTAGTTAAACGAGCAAAGGTTTCGTGCATATTCGAAACCGTTCTTAACTGCTCCTTTGAGAACTTATCCGGGCGCTTGAAATCGTAAATTTTTATCTTTCGGGTATCACTGACGGGCTTAAAATCGTCAGCTTCTGAATCGCCGGAACTGATGGCGGTCAAAAGCTGGTCAATTTCATCCTGTGACAGAACTTCGTTCATCTATCCTTCCACCTATAAATATCTCTTACATAGAAGAAATGTCTTTCACATTATTCAAAAATTTTAGCAGGCTTAAATCTGCAAAACTTTTTACTGTTCAAGAACATCTAACTGCAAAAAAGAAATATCCTTGATTTTAGAGGAACTTAAAATTTCATCGTTAATGGCATTTCTAAGTTCAATCTTTATTTTCTGTTCATTCTGCGGTTTTAACTGCTGAATGGTCTTCTCTGTAAAGTATCGGCGTAAAAAATCCTTTAGTTCAATATTTCTTTGAGTAATTTCTGTTGAAGTTGCTTTATCGTCTTTTTTGTATCCGAGAGCGATATCTACTACAACTGAAGCAGGATTATCATCGCTTGTTTTTGTACGGATTGCACCGAGAGATGTGTACCAGTCTAAAATTTCACGCTGAACGGCATACTCATCACTGATTGGAATACCAACCTGGCTGCTTGTATTTCCGCCAACAATTTTCATTGTAACGACTACAATAACAACGATAAGTATAACTGCACCTAAACCAATGGCTATCCATTTGAGAAGTTTTGTAATCAGGCCGCCCATTCCGCCTTTTTTTGCGCCTGCAGAAACTTCGCCACTGTCCAAACCGTCAAGATCGTCGTCTGCCATTTCTTCCTCCCGGGAAATTACTTTTTAAAAAAAGAAAATACAGCCATAAAAGGCACCAAATATTTTCAAAGTTTTATATTTTTAAGAAATCTTTATAAAAGATTCCCTACATTATACTACTAAAAATGACCTTCATCAAGAATTATTATATCAACACGCCTGTTATATGCCCTTGCTTCCGGAGTATCGCCAGATGCTTTTGGCCGGGTATCAGCATAGCCGGCAACATGGAAGCGATTTTCATCCACTCCATAGTCAGCCAGATAATGAAGTACATTCATAGCACGGGCAGCAGAAAGCTCCCAGTTGCTCTCAAATTTAGGATTCAGGCTGACAGGTGTATCATCTGTGTGACCTTCAATTCTAAAATAGCGGGTCTTTAACTCATCAGCCTTAAAAAACTCAGAAAGCCGTAAAAGAGTATCACGGGTTTCTTCTATATTTAAATCTGCATTACCCTCTTCAAAAAAATTATCCGAAGCAAGAGAAATTACAAGTCCTCTTTCATCACTGGTAATTGTAATTTTTGAACTTTTTACATCTGGTGCAAAGAGACTTACTGCTTTCTTTTTTGCAAGACCAAGGGAACGACCTTTTTCAACTGCAGGAAGTGAGTTTATATTGTTTCCCAAATCAGACAGTTTTCCTGCCGAAAGAGACATACCACCGTTAGTGCTTTCAGTTTCATTCATTTGAAGAGACTGAGTTATGGTTGCCAGCTGAGTCGGATCTATTTCCGAAGGATTGTAAAGCATTACGAAGAAGCAGAGCATCAAGGTAATCATATCACCATAGGTACCCTGCCAGGCGTTCGACGGTTTCTCAGGCTCCTTTGATTTTTTTCCCATATTCTAATCCTTCAATAACTTAGTCCTTCAATACATCAGCCTCAACGGCTTTTCTTGTAAGAGGATCAAGGTAAGTAAGAAGCTTCTGTCCCATAATACGTGGGTTTTCACCGGCCTGAATGGCAAGAACGCCTTCAATAATCATTTCCTTGGTTCGCATTTCAAGGGCATTGTGGGCAAGCAGCTTTGTTGAGAACGGCGCAATAAGCCAGTTAGCCATCATGGAACCGTACAGGGTTGTAATCAAAGCAACGGCCATGTTAGGACCAAGGGAAGATTTATCTTCAAGGTTATTCAACATACCAATAAGTCCCAATACGGTACCCATCATACCGAAACCAGGAGCGTAACCAGCCCAGGCGTTCAAAAGACCAATCCATTCCATGTGACGAGCTTCCATCTGGTTCATCTCATTTTCCATGATAGCCCTGATTACATTACCGTCGGTACCATCGACAACAAGACGAAGACCGCTTCTCATGAATGCATCATCCAGGTCATCAAGACCATCTTCAAGGGCAAGAATACCTTCTCGACGGGCTTTATTTGAAAGATCCATCATTTTTGTAATGATATTTTTTTCACCAAAATTCGGGATTTTAAATGCTCGTCCCATAACCTTGAACATTCCCAGACACTTTTTAAGTGGAGCTGCAATGAACATGGCCATAAAAGAACCACCAACCGTCATGAACATTGACGGAATATCGATGATACCGCCCATTGTACCGCCAGATGTCAATACTGACATGACGATCATTCCGGCTCCACCAACAATACCGATTATCGATGCTATATCCATTTATAAGACCTCTTGAGAGTTAATACCAATTTTTTTGCGGTATTCAATAATTTTTTCGATTATTTCAGATGGAGAATTTTTTACGAGGAGTTTTTTTCCAGATAACATTGTTAGTGTTAAATCAGGATTTGCTTCCATACTTTCTATCATGTGCGGATTCACCCAATAGACTTTCCCATCTAACCGCATAACTTCTATCATTCTATAATTTTCGCTTGTAATTAAGTTTAGGTCAAGTATATTTTTTATCACATTTAAAACTTATTTGTTGAAATTAACGCAAAATTGTTATATTTTAAAAGTATGGATAGAAAACCTTACGTATTTATTATTGAAGACGTACCAGAGATTTCAAGCCTGGTTTCAACTTACCTTACAAAGGCAGATATGGAAACAAAAGTTTTTCAGACTGCAGAAGATGCAATGGAAAAACTTTCTGTTGATAATTTTCCGGATCTCTTTATTCTGGACTTAAACCTTCCTGGAATGAGCGGTTTTGACTTCCTTGAAAAGATGAAGGAAAAATATTCCCGCCATATTCCTGTAATCATTGTTTCTGCAAGGGACTCTGATGAAGACATTATCAAGGGACTGGGCTACGGTGCTGATGAATTCGTTACAAAACCATTCAGTCCAAAAGTTCTTGTTGCCAGAGTTCAGGCATATCTACGCCGCCTGCAGGATAAAAATGCTGCCACAGAAGAAGCCGTTTATTTTGGAGATTTTGTTCTTCTTCTCAATAGTAATGTTCTCAAAAAAGGACAAAAGAAAGTTCCTCTTTCTGTAAAAGAATACGCTGTTCTTGAATTTTTGATTAAAAATGCAGGAAACACTCTTTCTCCTGAAAAAATATATTCTTCAATCTGGCAAAGTCAGTTTGGAGATATTACAGCTGTTGCAGTTTATATCCAGAGACTGCGAAAAAAGATTGAAGAGGATCCAGGAAACCCAAGGTTTATCAAAACAGAATTTGGTCAGGGATATATTTTCCCTAAAGAAGAACTGAAGTAATTTTTTTTATCAGGGATGTCTTACATCTATTCTTGTACACTCATCCAGTCTGTCTATCTGTAAATGTTTTTCAATAGAAAAGATATTTTTACATTTTGAAGAAGGCATCCCCGATTTACAGGAATCCCAAGTGACTATACGAAAGCAGCTAAACTGTTTTTTAAGCGCAATTATCGGTCTGCCATTTCTTGCAATAACCTTTGTCCTTCTCTTTAGATTTTACACCTCCTCCGAAAGGGTTTTTAAAAGCGGTTACAAAAAACTTAAAAACGACACCTCCATCACCCTGTCAAGAAAAGATCAGGAAACTATCCAGACCGCAATCAGAGATATTTCAAAGGAACAGCAGGCCTGCCTTGTAATCCAGAATCTCATCATGATTTCTTCAATTCCAGAGTTAAAGGAGAAAACATGGATTACTGAAACCGAATTATGGGATTTTATAAAATACACCAGTCAGGACTATTACTATCAGATTGAAACACCACCTCTTATGAACCCCGGCCAAAAGGCTTTTCTTTTAAGCCGAATGAACAAGGACAGAGAAGAAAAAGAAAGAAAAATATTTATTACTTTTACAGTATTTCTGATTACTTTTATTGTTTTATGTACAGTAATCGTTTTTAAAATTTCTCACTCAATTCTGCTTTCAATCAGAATGCTTGTAAACGAAACCCAGAAAATTGCTGAAGGAAAACTGGACGAATCTGTTGTAATCACTGCCAAGAAAAAAAATGAAATCACCAGCATCAGTGAAAGTCTTGAAAAAATGCGGCTTTCACTAAAAGATGCCCAGGAAAGACGAAACCGCTTTATCATGGGAATAAGTCACGATTTAAGAACTCCTATTGCAGTAATAAAAGGCTACACAGAAGCCATGTCAGACGGAATTTACAGCACTAAAAAAGAAATGAACAAGGCTCTGAACATTATTACAAATAAAACCAGCCAGCTGGAATCAATGGTGGACTCTTTAATTAATTACGAAAAACTTTCAAGCAATAAATGGAAGTTTGGAATGGAAGAAGTTAACCTTTTAACCTTCCTTAAAACATTTGCTCAAAGTTCCCAGTCCACAGGAGAGCTGTTTGAAAGAAAAATTTCTTACGACATTCAGGTGAACGAAAATTCAAAAGCATCCCTTAATGTTCAGCTGGCCCAGAGAGCTTTGGAAAACATCTTTAACAATGCAGTGCGCTACACAAAAGACGGAGATTCAATCTCTATCGTCGCAAAGGAAGATAATGAAAATGCCTACATTGCAATTTCGGACACAGGCTGTGGAATTGCAAATGAAGACAAAGAAAAGATATTCGAACTATTTTTTAGAGGCACAACTTCAAGAAGGGAAGAAGGAATGGGAATTGGCCTTTCTGTAGTTAAAAATATTGCAGAAATTCACAAATGGACAATAAAGGTTGATTCTGAGCTTGAAAAAGGAACCAGTTTCCTTATAACAATTCCAAAGCTAAATAGCTAAGCTGATTCTAGGCCTTATAGGGGAGCAAAGCTGCATATTTTTCTTTTAGCGGATTCAATCAGACTTTCCCACCTTTCCCTTAATATATTCAGCCTCCCATGGGTAAATCCGCTTTTTTGCTGACAGAGCGATGCCGAAAGCCTGTTATTTATGTAAAAATATAAAAAAAATAAGGCTAAATTATTTCTTCCAGAAACTGATTCAAAAAAAGAAGCCCATCTCTGGTCATTGAAAAATATCTGGAAGCATTTTCATTATAAAGTTCTGCTTTTTTTTGTAAAATCCATAAATTTATGGCTTTCTGAATTTTTTCTGGAAGAGGCTGGGAAAAGCGTTTTTCAAAATCAGAAAGGTCAACTCCCCTGCTTTTTCTTAAGCCCATCATAAAAAACTCAAAAATCAGAGTATCTTTTAAAAGTTCTTCTTTTTGCCATATAGGAAAATCCAGACTTTTTTTTGTTATTTCTCCATTAAAAGAAAGCCAGAATTTCACATAGTCTTGAATATTTTTTGTATTTGTATATCTGAAGGAACCTGCAGAATTTTCAAAATCATAGATTGAACCGCTGGCCCCACTTCCCGCCCCCAGATAACTTTTCTGATTCCAGTA
>JAILKG010000250.1 GCA_024693915.1 Treponema sp. | reverse complement strand
TATTAATAAGTTTTACAAATAAAAAGCGCTTTGGTCGGCATTGCCACGGTCCAAAAAACGCGCATTAATGCGCTAGACGCTGTTTGTGGCTATGGAACTATTATATGCCGCTTTCGCGGCAACCACAAACAGAGTCTTTTTTGTCAGCGGCATGCTTCCCCATTCCAATTTTTTATGTATAGAATTCATAATGCGTTTGCCCTGACAAGAATGGACTCTCGCCTTGAAAAAAATACTAGTGTAAGTTAGAATAGTATATTCAAAAATAATAAGCTCAGGGTGGGAAAATGGCTTACGTAAAAAATCTCTTCGACGAAAATTTCATTCAGTATGCTAGTTATGTAATCCGCGACCGTGCGATTCCGGATATTATCGACGGATTAAAGCCTGTTCAGAGGCGAATCATTCACACAATGATAAAAACTGACGACGGACGCTTTGTAAAGGTTGCAAATGTTGTCGGTAAAGTAATGGCCTATCACCCTCATGGAGATGCTTCCATCTACACAGCTTTGGTAAATCTGGCCAATAAAGAACTTTTTATAGATAAGCAGGGAAACTTTGGTAATATGTACACGGGGGACTCGGCTTCTGCTCCCCGATACATTGAGTGCCGTCTGCGCCCAATCACAGAAGATATTTTAAACACAAATCCCCGCATTACCAAGTATGTAGACACCTACGATGGCCGTGATACAGAACCTGTGGCTTTTCAGGCAAAACTTCCTCTTGTTCTGATTATGGGGGCAGAAGGTATTGCCGTAGGTATGTCCACCCAGATTATGAGCCACAATGTTCATGAAGTAATAGAGGCGGAAAAAGCCTGCCTGAGGGGAGAAAAATTTGAACTCTACCCGGATTTTCAGACCGGCGGCTTAATCGATGTTTCTGAATACAAGGATGGTCTTGGAAAACTTGTTGCCAGAGCCAAAATGGATACCAGCGACGAAAAGAAAATCGTAATTACAGAACTTCCTTACGGTTCAACTTCAGAAAGCCTTATGGATTCCATTGAAAAAGCTGCCAAAAATGGAAAGGTAAAAATTGCTTCCATAAATGACTACACCGCAAAAGACGTTAATATAGAAATAAAACTTCCTCGTGGCGTTTATGTAAAGGACGTGGTTGATTCCCTTTACGCCTTTACTGAATGTGAGAAAACAGTTTACTGCAACCTTCTTGTAATCAAGGACAATATGCCTGTTCAGATGACCTGCACCCAGGTTATAGAATACCACGCAAAACAGCTTACAGGTATTTTAAAGCAGGAACTGGAACTGGAAAAACTGGATTTGATGGAAAAGCTTCATCTCAGAACTCTGGAGCGCATTTTTGTTGAAGAGCGCATCTATAAAAAAATCGAGGAGATGAAGACTGAAGAGGCTGTAAACAAGGCTGTAAAAGATGGCTTTAAGCCATTTAAGGCAGAACTTATCCGGGACATTACAGACGAGGATGTAGAACATCTTTTAAAAATTCCTATCCGCCGCATTTCCCTTTACGATATCAATAAAAACCGCAAGGAAGTTCAGGCAATAAATGCCCGTATTAAGGAAATCAACAAACTTTTGAAGCACCTTGTGGAATATGCAATCAGCTATCTGGATGGAATTGAAACAAAGCTGGATCCTGCAACAATCAAGCGCCGTACAAAAATCACTAACATCAAGACGGTTGATGTAAAGGCGGTTGTAAAACGGGATTCTTCCCTGCGATACGACGAAAAATCCGGTTATCTTGGACTTCAGGTTCCTGGCGGAAACGAACTTTTCAAGGTAACTCCTTACGACAGGATTATTTTTGTGCGAAAGAGCGGAATCTATTCAGTTGTGGAAGCTCCAAAAAAACTCTTTGTGGGACCTGAAATGCGTTACTGTGGTTTTGCGGATAAAGAAGCTTTATCCAAAGTGCTTTTCACAGTAATTTACCGGGACCCTCAGACTCAGTATGTTTACATAAAAAGAACCAGAGTCGGGGCTTACATCATGAACAGGGATTACTTTTTCCAGCCGGAAGAAGGGGTAGAAGTTCTTCATGTGGATACCCGCAAAAACTTTAAGTTTACTCTGAATTATGTTCCAAAGCCTAGGGTAAAAGTTTTGAAAGAGACTTTTAAGGCAGAAGACTTCCTTGAAAAAGGCTTAAAGGCCCTTGGAACCCGGGTTGTGGCAAAAGAAGTTCAGACAGTAACTATTGACTAAGAGCGAAACTGGAGTTGTTGTAAATAAACTGGCAGGACGCGACCGGAAACCAATTTTGGAGTTGAGATTATATAAAACCCGCCATTCGGCATATTAATTCAAAATTGGCGGAAGAAGGAAAGCGATATTTATGGAAGAAATAGTTGTATATACAGACGGCGGCTGCCACGGAAACCCAGGAGGGCCGGGGGGCTGGGCAATCGTTGTAATCTGCGGAGAAGAAGCCCGCAGCCTGAGCGGTGGAGACCCTTCTACTACAAATAACAGAATGGAACTTACCGCTGCAATTCAGGCTCTCACAGTAATCAAAAATACACCTTCTTTTGCCGGAAAAAAAGTTACGGTGAACATAGACAGCCAGTATGTTAAAAACGGCATTACAGTCTGGATAAAGGGCTGGAAGGCAAAGGGCTGGAAAACAGCTGACAAAAAGCCGGTAAAAAATCAGGACTTGTGGGTAACTCTTGATGAATTAAACTCCCAGCTGAGCGTGGAATGGAACTGGGTAAAAGGCCACGCCGGCGTTCAGTGGAATGAAGTTTGCGACCAGCTCTGCCAGAAAGAAATCGCAAAGTACGAGTAATTTTTTTCTCTTTATTCAGACTTTTTATTCAGACTTTAGAATCATGGCCACAAGCTTTACTTCTGGTGAATAATTTTTTTTTATGAATTTTTAATTTTTCTCTTGCCGTTTGTTTTTTTTATCAGTAATTTAAAAAGTGATGAAAATGAATTCTGCACGACCTTTACGGGGCGTTGCGGGGTGTCCCTGCTAGAGGGGGCGAAGTTCGCATTGCGAACTTTTCGAGTTTTGCTACGCAAAACTCTTAGAGGGGCAGGCGCCCCTTTAAAAATGTATTTTTATTATAGAGGTTATAAAAAATGGCTAAACAGTTGTTATTCAATGAAGACGCAAGAAAAAAACTTCTTTCTGGCGTTGAACAGATTTCAAAGGCTGTAAAGGTTACTCTTGGTCCTTGCGGACGAATGGTAATGCTGGATAAAAAATACGGCGCACCAACAATCACAAAAGACGGTGTTTCTGTTGCAAAAGACATTGAACTTGAAGATCCTTTTGAAAATATGGGTGCTCAGTTTGTTCGCGAAGTTGCTTCAAAAACAAACGATGATGCCGGAGACGGTACAACTACTGCTACTGTTCTTGCTTACGCTCTTGTACGTGAAGGATTAAAATCAGTTGCAGCCGGAATGACTCCTATTGAAGTAAAACGCGGTATGGATAAGGCTGTTGCTCTTGCTGTTGCAGAAGTAAAGAAAAACTCAAAGCCTGTAAAAGATGCTGCTGACATCAAGAATATTGCTACAATTTCCGCTAACAACGATCCTGAAATTGGTAGCCTTATTGCTGATGCAATCGAAAAGGTTGGAAAAGACGGTGTTATCACTGTTGAAGAATCAAAAAATATGGACACAACTGTTGATACAGTAGAAGGTATGCAGTTTGACCGTGGTTACATTTCTTCTTACTTTGTAACAGACCGTGAAAGAATGGTAGCAGAATATTCTGATGCCTGCGTTCTTATCTATGACAAGAAGATTTCTTCTATGAAAGATCTTCTTCCAATTCTTGAAAAAATCGCAAATGCAGGAAAGTCTCTTGTAATCATCTGTGAAGATGTTGAAGGTGAAGCTCTTACAACACTGGTTCTGAATACTATCCGAGGAACAATCAAGGTTTGCGCTGTAAAGGCTCCTGGATTTGGAGACAGAAGAAAGGATATGCTTCAGGATATCGCTATTTTGACTGGCGGAACTGTTGTTTCAGAAGAAGTTGGTCTTAAGCTTGAATCCTGCGGAGAAGAAGTTCTTGGTCAGGCTAAATCAATCAAGATTGACAAAGACAACACAACAATCGTTGGCGGTGCCGGTGACAAGAAAGCAATTGCTGACCGTGTTGCTGAAATCAAGACTCAGATTGAAAAATCTACATCTTCTTACGACAAAGAACAGCTGCAGAAGCGTCTTGCAAAACTTGCAGGCGGTGTAGCTGTAATCAATGTTGGTGCAACAACAGAAACTGAAATGAAGGAAAAGAAATTCCGCGTTGAAGATACAATTGCTGCAACCCGTGCTGCTCTTGAAGAAGGTATTGTTGCAGGTGGTGGACTTGCTCTTATCGAAGCTTCTAAAGCTCTTGAAACAATTCCTGCAGAACTTTCAGAAGATGAAAAGGTTGGATTCAAGATTGTACGCCGTGCTCTTGAAGAACCAATCCGCCAGATTTCTGACAACGCAGGTCTTGACGGTGCTGTAATTGCAGAAAGAGCTAAGAACGAAAAGAAGGGTGTTGGCTACAACGCTTACTCTGGAGAATGGGTAAACATGATTGAAGCCGGAATCATCGACCCTGCAAAAGTAACAACTTCTGCTTTGAAGAATGCCGCTAGTATTGCTGGTACACTTTTGACAACTGAATGCGCTATCACAGATATCCCAGAGCCAAAAGCACCTGCGGCTGCCGCTCCAGACATGGGTGGAATGTACTAGTTTTCCGAAGGAAAACTAGGGCAAAAGCCGAGTATGACTGACGCTTGAAAGACGGTCTTTGACTTTTGCCGAGATGTGCAGAATGTACTAAAAGAGTAGGGTAAAAGACTTTCTTTTTACCCGCTTATAAATCAATATGGAAGC
>JAILKG010000248.1 GCA_024693915.1 Treponema sp. | reverse complement strand
TACATGAAGGCTGTTCCAACTTTTAACTGTGATGTCATTAACATAATATATAACCTCAAAAATAAAGTTTCAAAATTGTTCTATTATTATACAAAGAATGTAATAAAAAGTCATCAGTAATTTTTGTGAGTGCATATATTTTTCAGGCAATGCATGAATTCCTCTGCCAAAAGTAAACAATTACATAACAAAAAATTCCCTTGTAAATTAACTGTTCATAAGTTAATCTAAAATTATATGAAAATTAAAATTACTCAGGAGTCCGGAAGGCGCTGTGCCTGGACTGACCGCAAAGACGGATATTTTGAACTTTCCTGTACAAAAGAAGCAGGAAATAGTGGCTACCATCGTGTGAATACAACATTGTTTTCTGGATTTTCGCTTGCCGGGCATCCCTTTATGCAGGCCAAGAACATAGAAGTTTTTCCTGAAGGCTTCATATTGAATTATGATTTAAATTCTTCATCAAATTCTTCTGCGGTTTCGTCTTTTGGAACTAATTCTGTGGCGGCTTCTCTTTTGATTGGAGAACAGGCTTTCTGGGTATCAAGAGCAAAGGATGTAGGTCTTTTTGGCTTGAATTTTAATTTTGCTTCAGAATTTCCTTCGGTAAATGCTATTTCAGACCATTATGCAGAAGTTCGTCCTGGAAATCAGGATATCTATATTGATGAAAATGCTTCTGGCGCTAAAAAAGAAAGAGAACCGGTATATTTAAAAAAGCAGCCGGAATGGAAATTTTACGAAAAAGACGGTCTCTACATTCTGGATTCTGGACTTGGAATTGTAATCTCTTCTGATTTTGATTTTTACTATAAGGCTGAAACAACTTCTCTTGAATTACACCAGCGTTCTGCTGATGAAAAATATATTGAGGCAGCAGAAAAATTAAGAAAAGCTGGAATTTTCCCGGCCTGGTCTGCTTCTGAAGAAGGACAGGTGCTTTCATCCAGCGGCTGGTATATTGTTTTTGAAAAAGACAACTCTGCTGCTGTGGAAAAGGCTATTCGACTTGCAAAAGAAAAAGCTGTTGAAAAGCACTGTGCTCAAATTAATGACTTTTTGAATAAATGCGAATTAAAGAGTGGAGACAGCCGCTTTGATCAGGCTGTTCAGTGGGCAAGGTTCAGTGCCTGGCTTTTGGCAACAAAAGACCACGATTCTGACTATCGTGGAATCTGGGCCGGTCTTCCATGGTTCAGGGATAACTGGGGAAGAGATACATTTATTTCCCTCTGCGGAACCCTTCTGGTGAGCGGCTGTTTCGAAGAAGCCAGAGATGTTCTTCTTGGCTTTGCAGGTTTTCAGAATCTGGATAAGACCAGAAAAACCTACGGCCGTATTCCAAACCGCTACAGAAATGCAGAGGATGTAATTTACAATACAGCGGATGGAACTTTATGGTTTGTGCGCGCCCTCTGGGAATATGTTCAGTATTCCGGGGATACAAGCATTCTTTCAGATCTTTCTAAAACTGTGGAAATTGCCCTTGATGCCGATATTTCTCGTTCAGATGGAAACGGTTTCTTAAAGCACGGGGATGCTGATACCTGGATGGATGCCAGAATTATGGGTAAAGATCCATGGTCAGCCCGAGGAGACAGGGCAAATGACATTCAGGTTTTGTGGTATACCGCATTAAAACTTGGTGCAAAAATCATGACCATGACTGGAAAGGCAGAAAAATCCAGCCTTTACGAAAATATGGCGGAAAAGGTAAAAACCTCCTTTGCAAATTTCTTCTGGAATAAAGACTGCCGGGCTCTGGCCGATCATCTGCCTGAAGGTGGTTACGGTGAATGGGCAAAAGATATGCGGGTTCGTCCTAACCAGCTTTTTGCACTTACAGTTCCTTCAGTTCTTTCTGGCCAGGAGGAAAATTTTGTTTCTGAAGAAATTACTGACAGCATTCTGGAAAATGTTTATCGGGAACTGGTAAATCCTTTTGGACTCTACAGCATTTCTCCGGAAGATCCGATTTTCCATGGGGAACACGAAAATCCTTCTCTTTACAACAAAGACGCTGCTTATCATAACGGAACAATCTGGGAGTGGAACAGCGGTCCATATGTTTCCGCCTGTGCAAGAAATTCCGGTGGAACTCTTCCTTCTTCTGCTTCTGCTATTTTGCAGAACGAAGCAAAAATGATTCTTGAGTTTGGTTGTGCCGGAAGTCTTAGTGAAAATATTCACGCTCGTCCTGATGAAGAAGGTAATCCAAAACTTTCCGGAACTTTCAGTCAGGCCTGGAGCGTTGCCGAGTATGCGCGCAATATTTTCCAGGACGCTGTTGGCTTTGAACCAAGACTTATTGACGGAGAAATTCGTCTTCATCCTTGTTTGCCTGCTGACTGCCATGAATGGAAGGCAAAGGTTCCTTTTGGAAAGGGCTGGTCTCTTGCTCTGGATATTAAGAGAAAGGGTAAAAACTACGAATGCAGTGCTGAATGGCTGACTGGAGAAAGCTCTAAGGTTGAAGGCCGGCTTTCTTCTGCATCAGATAATGCTAGCGGAAAAAAGGCAGAAAAAAATATTTCTGCAAAAAAAGAATCTCTTCCTGATCTTTTGATTAATGGAGAGCGGCTTGAAGCAGGAAAGTCTGTAACTTTTAAAACTCCTGCAAAAGAGAAAAAACATTCTTCATCAAGAATGGGTGCAAATCATGTTGTGGAAAAATTTGGTATTCCTTCAAAATGGATTACAGAGCCATTTGAAAAACACAATCTTTACACAGAATGGAACGGTGCCGATAGAATCGAAAACTATCTTGAAAAGCTGATTTTAAGCGGCAGGATGAAGAGCAAAACCAGTGGCGGTGAAAATACGGCTGCTCTTGAATGGTATTTTGATTCTGCCAGCTTTAAGAATGACTATGTCCTGGGCGCACTGAATGTTGAACTTGGTGCCCTTTATTCAAAAAAATCAACAGTATTCAGACTTTGGGCTCCAACCGCCCGTTCTGTCAGCGTGCTGCTTTACAATGACGGCGATCCGGAAAAAGAAAAAAATCCTGACAAGGTTATTAATTTAAAACGACTTTCAGAACCTGGATTTACTGGAATTTGGGAAGCAGAAGTAAAAGGCGATTTGCACGGAACTTACTACGAATATCAGCTTCTGGTTCACGGAGTTTACAACCATTCTGCAGACCCTTATGCCCATGCCTGCGGAATAAACGGTCTTCGTTCAATGGTAGTGGATTTTAGCCGCACCAATCCGGAAGGCTGGGAAAAGGCAAATGCCCCTGCTGTAAAAAATCCTTCAAACGCAATCGTCTGGGAAGCCCATGTTGCCGACATTACCAGCAGCGAATTCTGGAATGGGCCGGCCGATAAAAAACGACTTTACACTGGAGTTGTGGAGAAAGGAACTTCTTATGAGGGTCAGTCTACCGGTTTTGACTACATAAAAAGTCTTGGGGTAACCCATGTTCAGTTCCTGCCGGTTTTTGATTTCCGTTCTGTGGATGAAAAACGAGCCCGTGACAAAGATTATATTGAAAAACCAACATTCGGTGCTTTTAACTGGGGTTACGACCCTCAGAATTACGGGGTACCGGAAGGTTCCTATTCTTCTGATCCCTATCATGGAGAAGTAAGAATTCGTGAATTCAAGGAAATGGTTCAGGCTTTCAATCAGGAAGGAATTGGCGTTGTAATGGATGTTGTATTCAACCATGTAAACGACGGTCTGCATCAGGCTCTGGGAGTTTGCGTTCCGGGTTATTTCTTTAGAGTAGAAGGCTATTCCGGGGCTGGGGAAGATACTGCCAGCGAGCGGGAAATGTTCCGCAAGTATATGGCAGATACCCTCTGTTTTTGGCTGAAAGAATACAAGCTTTCCGGATTCCGCTTTGACTTGATGGGACTTCACGATGTGGATACCATGAACTACTGTGAAGCGGCTTTGCGCAAGATTAAAAAAGACGTGCTGATTTACGGTGAAGGCTGGCAGATGTATAACGCCGGAAAGATGCTTTCTGCAAGCATGTGTAATGCTTACAAAATGCCGGGAATTGGTCATTTTAACGACGCCGTTCGCTGTGGAATCAAGGGGCCGGTGTTCAGTGATACAGAGCCTGGTTATATTCACAAGGGATACCGCCGTGAAGCTGTAAAATTTGGAATTACAGGGGCAACCTTGCATCCCCAGATGGATTTTGAAAAAATTGAAGGAACTGCAAATCCAAATCCATGGACTCAGTCTACCTGGACTTCTGTGAATTATACAGAAATTCACGACAATATTACTTTGAACGATAAAAACCGCCTTGTTGAACCTGGAAAAGGCGAAGAATATTACGAACAGCTTTCAAAAATGGCAATTTCTTTAGTAATTCTTTCGGAAGGAATGCCAATTTTGCATGCCGGAATGGAATTTATGCGTACAAAGGAGATTCCTGAAGACATTTTGAATTCCGGGGCTACTTTTTACGATGTTGCAACTGGCCCTGACGGTAAATCCTATTTGAGGAACAGTTACAATGCCTGCGACCGGATTAATGCTCTCAACTGGAAGCGAGCTGCAGAAAAGAAAGAACTGGTGGACTATGTAAGAAAACTGATTGCTTTAAGAAAAGCACATCCTGCCTTCAGAATTGCCAGTGGAAAAACCTGTGCAGAAGCACTGACTTTCCTGGATAACAAGGAAAACAAGCTGCCGGAACAGATGATTTTGTGGCAGATCAACGGAAAAGCTGCAGGTGACAAATGGAAGAACATTTTGCTTTGTGCAAATCCTATGGAAGAAGAAATTCCATTTGCTCTCCCTTGTCTTTCTTCTGAAAAGGAAAAATGGACTCTCATTACAGATGGAGTGAACTTTAATGAAGAGGACTGCCAGCTTTGTGGAGGGGAAAAGGTTAGCTTAAAGCCTAAAACCCTTTCAGTTTTTGCAGTAAAATAAAAGTACAGCATTAAAATAAATGCTGCTGAAAAAAGAGGCTGCCCCTTAAGTTTTAAACTTCAAAAGGGGCAGTTTTTTTTATTCAATCCTGCTTGAAAAATGGCAACTTTTATAGAGCTTCACCACTTAAAAGCAGGTGATTTTTTGAAGGAACTTTACCAATGTTGGACTTCCGCTATCTCTAGCCTCACACTATGTGCCAGGGATAGGGAGGGCGCGAAGCGAAGTGGCCGGCTTTGTGGAAAAAAATATATTAGCATAAAAAGGTTTTATCCGGGCAACAAGCAAAACTGTGCAAAAAGCTTAAAAAAGCTTAAAAAAGCCGGCCGCTTTGAAGGCGAAGGCCGGAACCCGGACTAGCCCGCCCGGGCACCCAAAAATGCAAGGTTATTGGGCTGACTGTAGTTTTGGGATTTTTACCGCTCAGAAAGTGCCCAGTGCTCCCACGCCTGTTAAAAATGTTCTAAGAACTCGCCCGACTGCAGAAAAAAACTCAAAATTTCTGATTACCTATTGACATAGTAGGTAATAAAAGCTATAACACTAATATCTTACTTAAAAAGAGGTGAAATATGAAAAAATTTGGTAAAATCCTGTCAGCTTTGACATTGCTTTTGGTTCTGGCTCCGCTTTCTGCAAAGCCAAAATTCCGATCTGTTGAACAGATTAAAAAAAGCGGAACAATTAAAATTGCCGTTTTCAGCGACAAAAAACCTTTTGGTTATGTGGACGAATATGGCAAATATCAGGGATACGATGTTTATTTTGGAAACCGCATCGCAAAAGACCTGGGCGTAAAGGTAAAATATGTGCCAGTTGAGGCCGCTGCCCGCGTTGAAGTTCTGCAGACTGGAAAAGTTGACCTTGTTCTTGCAAACTTTACTGTAACTCCAGAAAGAGCTGAAAAAGTTGATTTTGCCCTTCCATATATGAAATGTGCCCTTGGCGTAGTTTCAAACGAAAAAACGGACTACATCACAAATGTAGAACAGCTTAAGGGAAAAACTCTGATTATCAGCAAGGGAACTACTGCAGAAACTTATTTTACAGAAAACTATCCTGAAGTAAACCTTTTGAAGTTTGACCAGTATTCTGAAGCTTACAATGCCCTTCTGGATGGTCGCGGAGTTGGTCTTTCTACTGACAACACAGAAGTTCTTGCCTGGGCCATTGAAAATCCTGGATTTGCTGTTGGAATCGATTCTTTGGGAAGTCTGGACACAATTGCACCAGCTGTTACAAAGGGTAATGCCTCACTTTTGAACTGGATTAACGATGAAATCAAGGCTCTTGCCGGTGAAAAGTTCTTCCACGCTGATTATGAAGCAACTTTGCGTGCTGTTTACGGCCAGAACTCAGACGCAGACGCACTGGTTGTAGAAGGCGGAAAAGTAGAATAACAATATTGGGCGCGAACCTGTTCACCAACGGGCCTTACAGGGGCCCGCTCACGCTCGGTCTCAGGGGCTGGGTAAAATCGCACTGCCTGATTTTAGAATAATATCTGTAAGGTAAAAATGCCCGATGTAGCTAGGTGTGGTTTAGAACAGTCAGCCCCTTCGCCTTTCAGAGCCGGCTCCGGCTAAGCCTTCGCCAGCTCTGAAACCCCTTTCACGCCCGCGCGCAAAGCGGGCTTTATTTTTTTAAACCGGACTTTTTTAGGCAGGCCCTTTTGTCCGGTTTTTACCTGCTCTTTTTCTACTGGCACATTTTTACTATGCGGTCAATTTCTGCATCCGGGTTTTTCCACCATTCAGAGCTCCAGAGGCGGTAGATTTTCCAGCCACGGGATTCCAGATATTTCTGGCGGTGGTAGTCTCTTTCTCTTGTGGAAGTAGAATCCTTGTAAAGGTTAAAGTCGCATTCAATTCCAAGAACATAGGCATCGTCTTTTTTTACTGCAAAGTCTATGCAGTAGCCGCCGATTCCCACGTTTGCGTAAACATCCAGACCTCTTTCTTTGAGTTTTTTGAAAACTTCCTCTTCAAAAGGAGTATCATTTCCGTAGAAGTCGCTTAAATGAACATTTTCAGTAAGGTTATCCAGAATCGTTCTGGTGCGGTCCATATTGCCTTCGCTTACGGCAAAGCAGTATTCCAGATATTTTTTGAGATAAGCCGGGCCCTGGTTTTTAAGACCAGTTACATCAAGTTCACTTGGATTAATTGAAGTTACGATGTGGATTTTCTTTTTTGCCCGGCTGATGGCTACATTCAGGCGGTTTTCGCCACCTTCGTTGTTCAGCCAGCCAAAGTTTCTGAAGATTTTTCCCTGTTCGTTCTTTGCAAAGCCTACTGAGAAAATGATGATATCCCGCTCATCTCCCTGAACGTTTTCTATATTTTTTACAAAAAGGCTCTTGTCTTCGCCGTCTTCTTTTCTGACTCTTTCGCTGGCCATTGCGGCTTCAAAGTCCTTGTCCCGCTCGCATTCTTCATCAATGCAATCTTCTATCATGTCGTGCTGGTGGGAGTTAAAAGTAATGATTCCGATTGTTTCATTCTTTTTTCTTTCAGCAAAAATCTGCTTAATCAGTTTTACGCATACTTCAGCTTCCTTGCGGTTGGCGGTATTGATCCACATTCCGTCTTCAATCTTGTGAACTTCAATTGGAGAAGTTTCCGGTGTGGCAACATTAGGCGAAACGATGAGTTTGCCGTCATAGAAAGCGTGGTTTGAAAAGGCAATCAGTTCTTCGTATTTTGAGCGGTAGTGGTACTGGAGCATAACATCCTTGTACTTGTATTTTGCCAGGTCAAGCAGACTTGGCTCTTCCAGTGCTTCATTTGAGTCTTCGTCTTCGGCAAGCTCGTCCGGATTTTCTTCAAAGCGGCCGGTAAACAGCTTTGTAGGGCGCAGCTGTTTAGTATCTCCCGCGATTACAACCTTGTTTGCACGGTAAATCGAAGGAATACCTTTTTCTACGAACATCTGGGATGCTTCATCAAAAATTACGATGTCAAAAATGCCGTGCTGGAGAGGTATCAGCTCGGAAACAACCTCCGGTGTCATCATCCAGATTTTGATGCTGTCAAAAAGTTCCAGCTTGTATTTTGTGATAAAGCGGCTTACGCTCATTTTTCTGGAAGTTTCCAGTGCCCGCTTTATTTCATTTTGGCGCTTGGATTTTGTAAGGTTCAGCATGTACTGAGCCAGCTTGATTTCCGTATTTTTGATGGTGTCCTTTGTCTTTTTTGCTTTTTCTGTATCAATCTGCTTTACGATTGAGTCGAAATTCTTGATTTTGAATACGGCATCCTTGTTTTCAGCTTCAAATTTTGAAATATGGATATTCAAAATGTAGTTAAAAAGCTCCAGGTTGGTCTGGGTATAGGCCTGGTCAGGAATAATTTCTTTTAAAAGCATAAGGGCCTTAAAATAGACAATATCCTGAGGCTTCTGTCCTGCAAAAATTTCTTTGGACTCAAGATAGAGAGGAAGATTTTTGAGTGTGTTTAAGAAGCTTTCTCCTGCGTCCGCTTTACGGCTTGTGCAGTCTTTTAGGAAACTTTTAAGAATTTTTCCAGATTTTTTCTTGGCGTAATCTTTTAGGAAGACTTTTGTTTCCTTTGTAATCTGGCGTTTTTTGCTGCCACGCTTAAAGAAAGAAAGTTTTGCAGCTTCTTCCAGTGCGCATTTTTTATCTTCAAAGAAAACTGCTAATTCTGCGGTCTGATATTCGGTCAGGTCGCTTTTAAAATAGTCAATCCAAGGGGAATTTGTGCTTGTGGTCAGGTAAAAAGCAGTTTTTGAGCAGAGTTCTTCATCATTATA
>JAILKG010000215.1 GCA_024693915.1 Treponema sp. | reverse complement strand
TGGAACAAACGAAAAATTTGCTGAACTCGTAGAAGTATTCCACAACAAGGGAATTGCCGTAATTCTTGACGGTGTATTCGGTCATAACGGAGGTTCAGTTGCCGCTTCTCCAAACAGAACAGGTATTAAATATCCAGGAATTACTCCTGACACTGCAAATCCTGTAAATTACGCAACAAATGAAAATTCCCTCAAGTATTACTCAGATGTCGCAAGTTACTGGATTACCCAGTACAAGATTGACGGCTGGCGCTTTGACCAGTGCTACCAAGTTGCCTTGGGAGAAAATGCTACTGGTTCTGATAAATGTAACACTGGTGGACACAACTACTGGTATGAAATCCGCAATGTAATTGAAGAGGCAGCTGCTTCTAACGGAACAAAGGGTACTGACTGGGGAACTTTGGGTTATATGGTAGGTGAACACTGGCGTGGAGATGCAACTTTAATTCAAAATGGTTCTGTTGCCAAAGGAACAGCTGCGGGGTATGGCTTGAACTCTTGTTTTGATTTCCCTGCATATTATCAGGTCGTTCAGGGATTTGCTCAGGAATGGGGTGGTACTACAACAGGTAATATTACAACTGGTTTGAGCTATTTGTACAAGACATATACAGAAAAAGGCTATTCTTGTCTTGATTCTGACGGAACATACGATGTTTATTATCCTAACTTTATGCTTACTAATCATGACCTTTATCGTATTGGTGACCTTATTAATAAGAAGTGGTCTTGTGGATACGAAAGCGATGAATATGTAGGACGAAACAAGGTTTTACTTGCCGCTCAGTGTGCTTACTCCGGTCCGATTACAATTTACTATGGTGACGAAATCGGGGCCCGCTCTGCTGATAACTCAAACGGTTCTGGCTGGTATTCTGATAACGTTGCCCGTTCCAGCGGAAAAATTTCCGGCTTTAATTCTTATGAACAGACCATTCACGACTGGACACAGAAATGTCTTGAAGCCCGCGCTGATCACGAAGCTTTGTGGAACGGTACAAATACTCAGATTACCGGACAGAGCGACTTCTATGTTGCAAAGAAACAGGGTGGCGGAGAAACAATTTACATTGCCTTTAACTACAATAGTTCTTCTTCAAAAACTTTCTCTGCAAGCGGAACTGATTTAATCAGCGGACAGACTTACAGCGGAACTGTAACGGTTCCAGCTTTGAGTGCTGTATATATTCTTGCAAATTAAAATAAAAAATGAAAAAGAACAGCCCGCGCCGGAAGGCGCGGGCTGTTTGCATTAGCGATGGGAGCGGCGGCGGCCTTGACTGAAAGGAAGGAACGCCGGCCACCGCAGGGCAGTGCATTAGAGAAAAGTCTCTGCTTATGGGAACTTTTCGGAGATTTTTTTGTGTAAAATCTGCCCTCAATTTTTTTTGCACTGACCGAGGAGGCTGACCGTAAGGGAACCGCGGACGTAGCGCCCTCTTGCCTGGGGCAAGAGGGAATGCCCTGAAAAAAATAAATATGTTTTAAAATTTTTTTTGCGATATTAAAAAAACTGTTATACAATAAAGCATATTCGCTATCGGAGTTTAAAAATGAATTTGTTTCAGATTTATATGTTATTTTTTGGCATAAGTACGGTGATTGGCGTTCCTTTGCTTTCTTCTTTTCAAATTACCCAGATCAAGGGGTCTACCTGGATGGATTGGGTTTCGGGACTGGGAGCTTCTCTTGGACCTGCATCAGGAATTTTTGTTCTGATTACGATTATCAGCTATCTGATTATGAAGCCTCTTTTAAAACTGATAAAAAAGGCGGAAAAAGAAGCGATTACTGAAGAAGAGAAAATCAGTGTTGAAAAAATTCTTAAAAAAATCAGAATTCTTACTACTGCCGCTCTTATGGCCGGCTATCCGGTTGGAAACGGAGCTACGATTATCATAAAAACTCTGAAAGGTAAGGTAAACTATAATCTGACGGATTTAATTATCATTATGATTTTAATCTTATTTTATGGTTTTACCGCTGTTCAATATTCCGTAAAATGTTTTGCGGTGCTTTCCAGAAGGGAGTTGTACAAACTGAGGCTCATCAACTGCGACGGATTTAAAAAATCAACTGTTTCTATGAATCTGGGGCAGGCTATTCTGGTTGCCAGCGGAAATATTGTCTGGCATATTTTCTGTTCTGGTTACAGTGCTGTAAAACATGACTGGTCAGAAGAGTATTTTTTTGGAAAGGTCGCTTTTGCTGTTTTTCAGGCTTTGATTTTCTGCGGACCGCTGATTTTAATCACTCTTGTTCAGTTGCGCCATCGTTTTGCAATTACAATAAATCAGATAAAAAAACTCCGTACTGAAGGTGATTTGCAGAGTCGAATTTATGTGGGAACTTTTGATGACTTTGGTATTATTATCTCTGAACTGAACCTTCTTATGGATTCTCTTAGGGTTTCTCTTTTGAATCTGAAAAACGAAATTTCTACTGTTGATTCAAGCGCTGAAGAACTTATGGAGCTTACAGAATCTTCTTCTTCTGATATTTCCCAGATTGTAAACAGATTCCAGATAATGAGTGAAGAATCCAGCAGGCAGTCAAGGCTTCTTTCTGCTGTTAATGACGGTGTTTCAAAGCTGAGCTCGGATGCGGCTCAGGTAAGCAATTTTACCGGTTCACAGCTGGTTTCCGAAAGGGACAACGAAAGGTCTATAAACGAAATGGTTGGCAACTTTGACGCCATTACAAATCTTATTTCAAAGGCTCAAAATCTTTCCAATTCTCTTACGGAGGAATCTGTTTCTGGTAGCGCGGAGGTAAAAAATACTCAGGATGTAATTAACGGCATTTCTGAAATGTCAAAGCGCATGATTGAAGTAATCAAGGTGATTCAGGCTGTTGCTTCTCAGACTAACCTTCTGGCAATGAATGCGGCAATTGAGGCGGCTCATGCAGGCGAAGCGGGAAAAGGCTTTAGTGTTGTTGCTGATGAAATTCGTAAACTTTCTGAATCTACCCAGCATTCCACAAAAGATATCAGCAAGCTGATTAATGAGATTGCTAAATCTATGGAAGAAGGTTCTGCAAATATGGAACTTACCAGCGCCGCCTTTAACAAAATTCAGAAGGATATTGAAGAGCAGAGTCTGGTTGTAACTGAAATTTCCAAGACTATGGCTCAGCAGTCAAGCGATGCAAACTCAATTCTTTCAAACACAAATGTGATTGTAAAGCAGGTAGATGATGTAAGTAACCTTACAAAAAATCAGGCAAACTATACCGAAGAGATTTTGCATGATTTGAACCAGGTTGTTGCAGTGACTAGCGATGTAACGGATTCTGTTTCTCAGGCTGAAAGTGTTGTAAAGAATTTTTCTAATTCATTTGTTATTGTCAGGGAAAAAGCTGAGGCAAATAAGAAGGCTGTTGTAGCCATTACTGCTGAACTGAACAGGTTTAAGCTGTAATTATATTTTATGTGATTTTGTGCCCGCGGGAAGCAGCCTTTCCTGCGGGCTTTTTTTTGCCCGAGTGGAAGGCGGGCCTGAAGGGCATTTTTTTTTGCTTTGGGAAAAAAAGTCTGTCGCGGGCATTTTTTTTGGAAGGGGAAGGAAGCATTTTTTGTGGAGAGTAGGATGAAAGTCTTTTTTGTAAGGAAGGTTTTCTGTGCGAGATGGTTTTGAGAGATCCAGAAGCTGGGTCTAATTCCAGCATAACATCGGTTTCTGTGCGAGATGGTTTTGAGCGGTGGGATAGGATATGGGCCGGCAGGGCTTGCCTAGGCGAGATTGCCATGAATGGACGAGTATGGTACGGGGTGGCTTTAGAAGGCTGAGGTCTGCGGACATTCATGGGGCGAGATGGTTTTGAGAGATCCAGAAGGGCTGTCTGAAATGAGCTTATTTTAAATGGATGAGCAGGGGCTTACGTTTTTTTTTTGTGGAGAGTAGGAGAAGGTTGCTGGTGGATATTATAATCAAAAAAAGATACTTGTTTGGAATTTTTTTTGGAAAATTTTTCTTTCTTTATTTGATTTCCTGCCTTACAATGGAAAGGAGTGACTTTTTATAAAATAAGGATGGAAAAATGAAAAAGTTTGGAGGAACTTTTTTGTGCGTTCTTGCCTTGCTTTGCATGGCAGGATGTGGCAATTCTGTCGGAGGGGAAAATCAAAAGTACGGAAGTCTGCGGATTGTTCAAAGCAGGGAGGCCGATAATTATTCCAGGGCTCTGGATATTTCAGATATAACTTCTGCTTCTGTAATTGTTAGCGGCTCTGGTATGGAAGATATTACTAAAAGTAATGTTCTTATTTCAGATGGAAGAGCCTACGTAGAAATTGAAGATATTCCTGTGGGTAAAAACAGGGTTGTTTCCGTAATTTCAAATGTGAGCGGAGCGGTAATCAGGTAATGAATAAAAGCGGAGCTGTTTCTTTGAGCAGCACAACTTGCGAAGGTACTGGAGTTACAATTTTTGTACAATAATACAAGGTAAATGAATAAAAAAATGCCGCACCTGGGAAATGCGGCGTTTTTCAGGAGGAAAATAAATGAAAAAAGGAGGAAAAGCAGCTCTGCTTCTTGCGGCTGCTTTTGTGCTTGCGGGCTGTTCAAATGGGATGAACGACGGGGCAAATGTAAATGGGAAATATGGTTCTATTACCATAAACAGCGGTGAAAGTATTTCAAGAAAACTTGAAATTTCTGAACTTTCTACAGCCACTGTAAGTGTACTTGGATATGGGATGGAAACAATCAGTAAAAGCGGAGTTTCTCTGAATGGGGGAGAAGCTTCTGTAACCATATCTGATATTCCAGTGGGAAACAATCGCGTTGTAAAAGTTACTTCAAATTTAACAGGAGTCGTTTTGTATGCCCGCTGTAATATTATGGGTGGAAATAACGATGTTGATGTGAACTGGGCTTCTACTGCAGAGGGCAGAGTTTTTTATCACCTGATTGAAAAAGGCGTTAATGTTTCTAACATAGATGCTTCTGTTTTTGCTTCTGCAATTCCTGGAGATATTCATGCCTGCCTGGTGGATTGTGAAACTATTGCTTCTGATTATGCAGAGGGCGGTTCAAGTGCTTTGAAAGCAGCTTCTGCTTATAAACTTAGTGCAGGAAGTGTTAGTGTAAGCGTTTACGGTTACAAGGGAAAAACAATTAAAATTGCAGATCCGGCAAGTTCTGCTCAAGTCCCGTCCAGTGACTTTGAAACTTTGACATTCAGCGGCGTTATGCCTGGAAAGTGGAATGTTTATGCGGATGGTAAAAAAAACGGAAGTGTTAGTGTAAGCGGAGGAGGAAGTGAAAGTATTCAGATTGGTCATTCAGGCTATCGCGTTCACTTGTATAATGCAAACTGGTCTAGTTATTCTGTTTACGCATATAAAGATGATTCAACTGGTGATACCTGGCCAGGAAATGCGATGACAGAAGAATTAAATGGTCATTTTATTGATTTGACGCAATCTTGGGTTGAAGCTGGCTCTACTTATGTAATTTTCTATGGTGGCGATAATACTAATCGTTATCCATTTGACGGACAGCCTGGAGTTCAAATTCCTGCAGAAGTTAATGAAGCCTGGTATAATCTTGAAACTAAGGAATGGTCGACAGAAAATCCGTTTGAAAATCAGCTTTCTTCTGATGCAACACTTTCTTCTATCAATGTGAACGGTGTGGCTCTGGAAGGCTTTGATTCCGAGACTACAAGTTATTCCGCAGGTATTGCAAGCGGAGTTACAAGTGCAAGTGTAACTGCTACTGCAAATGACAGTGGCGCAAGTGTAAGTGTGAGCCCTAATGGTTCAGCAAGTATTTCAGAAGGGGAAAGCCGGGTATTTACAATTACAGTAACTGCAGAAGACGGCGTAACCGTAAAAACTTACACTGTAAGCGTAAAAAGAGCTGCTGCAAATGACATAAGCCTTGCTTCTGTTAGCGTAAACGGAAAGTCTGCAAGTATAAATGGTGCAGCAGTAACTTATTCTGCAAAGGGAAAGAACGATACATTTGCTGTTACATCAATTACCGCAACACCAGTGGATGCAAATGCCACAGTTACATATTCTGCTACTACAGGAACTGTTGCTGACGGCGCAAGCAAGAACTTTACAATTACTGTTAAAAATGGAACTAAAACTGCAACTTATACTCTGACAGTCAGTTATACAAAACAGGTTTCAAGCGGACAGTATGGAACAAATGACAAAGGGTATGGTGTAAACAAAACTATTTCCAGCTGGAGCGACTGGACAGAAGATATGCAGATTGCCCGGGGAGCTTCCTATGATGACCCAAGAACCTGGATGGGTATTCAGGAAACTGCCTACGATGCTTATGCTTTGTACGCAGCTTACGACGATACAAACCTTTATTTAATGGTTGAACTTACGAATCTTCCTGATAATAGAGCAAGCTTTATGAACCATAATTATGCTGGAAGCGATAACGCATGGTGGGATAACAGAGACTGTCCTCTGGGATTTATAATTAATACAGGTAAGGGGACTACAGCAACAGCACCTCTTGTGGGATCTGCAAGCGGAAAACCTATCTGGAACGCAATTAACTTTACAGACAGCGAAGGTTTTGACTTCCTCTTCTACGGTTCTTCAAAATATGGTTATGCTGACCATAAATCTGCTTTTGTGGGCGTTGGAACTCCTGGATTATTTAAGCTTAATTCTTCTACAGGCTACTTCAGCTATGATGCTGAATATTGTATGAGTGCAAATTCTGGTGCTCCAGGAGCTGAAACACCAGGAACTTCCGGAATTTCTGTGCGCTATATTCGCCAGTGTCAGGTAAGTTCTACAGTAAACTTTGAATCAACTCCAAGTGATAACCGGGCTACAAGCGGTCAGTCAGGGGATGATTTGATGGAAAGCGAAACTTATACTTCGGTTGAAACAAACGACCTTGATATGAGCTACTGGTATACAATCCCGCTTGCGACACTGGGAATCGACAAGGCTTATATCCAGTCTAATGGTATTGGTGTGCGCCAGCTTACTCCTAACGGTGGTTCTTTGATGGATTGTCTCCCATGGGATGTTAGCATGGTTGATAATGCTACAGAACCTTGTTCTGATGATGAGTCTACTTCTCACGAAAAGGAAGATAAGGACGATATTACAAGTGCCCAGGCCCGCATTGGTAAATAAAAGCCGGGGCGTTGCGGGGCGGTTGGAGCCCCGCTGGAAGGGGTAGCGGACAAGACGCACGGTCTGTATCAAAGGATAGCCTAAAATCTTCTTTCGAAGATTTTTTAACGGCTTTCCATTCATCAGAGGCTGCCAGCAGCCTCACTCAGGGGGAGACTTCCCCCTCCTTTATAAAAAATGGGATTGCTTTTTTTTGGCTATTCTGTTATATTCTTTGAACTATTTCAATTAAAGGATATAAGGAGCTTTTAGAAAATGGCTAAGCAGACAATCAATGCTAAGACACGCACAGTTTCTGGAAAAACTGCTGCAAAAAATCTTCGAAAAGTAGGTAGTATCCCAGCCGTTGCTTACAACGATAAGGGCGAAGCTACAATGCTTGAAGTAAACGAAGTTGAATTCAACAAGGTTTGGAGAAGCATCACTGCTACAACTACAATCGACCTTAACGTTGACGGAAAAGCAAGCACAGCTTTGATCAAAGATGTAGAATACAACATCCGCACAGACAAAGTTTTGCACGCAGATTTCTTTGTTCCAGGAAAAGACGAAAAACTTAAGTATACACTTAAAGTACAGTTCTCTGGAAACGCTGCCGGTGTTCTTAAGGGTGGATTCCTCCTTAAGCACGTTCCACAGGTTACAATTCTTGCAACTGCAGAAAATCTTCCAGAGCGCATAGTTGTCGATGTTTCAGGTTTGAACATCGGTGACAGCTTCAAGGTAAAAGATTTGGATCTTGGAAAGAATGTTACAATTCTTACAGATGCAGAAGCTGAACTCGTAAGCGTTTCACCTGCTCGCTAAGCTTTAGCTGGTTATACATAATCAGAAATAAGTCTAAAGAAGGCTATTCGACTTTGAAAGTTGGATAGCCTTTTTTATTTTGCGGATTTCAAGTAGAATGTATGGGGGTGGCGTGCCGAGACTTGCAGGCCAGGGCCTAGAGGATTTACGTTTTGCGGGCTGAATTGAGTTCTGTGGGAGCAGTGCTGGTGGATTTTCAGCTTGCGGGCAGAGTAACATCCGGCGGGAGTATGGTTTGCGGGTTTAAACTTGCGGGCAGAGAGGTATCCGGGGGTATAAAGCTGCTTGGCCTGGGCCTAGAGGATTTACATCTTGCAGATTGAGTAATATCCGGGTGGAGCAAGGCTGGCAGAAATCCAGTTTTGAGAGCCGGATATTTTGCTGGACTGGAAATGAAATCGCCTGCCTTTGGTTTCTTTGGGCTTAAAAAAGATGACTGGCTGGCAAAGAGGTGGAACTGTTGCTGGTGAAAACTTCTGAAAAGATTTTTTTTAGAAGTTGATACTGGAGAAGTTCTTTCTGGAGAAAAACTTGTGTTGTTAAACGATAAAGACAGAGAAGATGCTTTTTTTGAAAGCAAAAAGGATATTTTAGAGAGCTTAAGCAGGGAAGAAGCCGCTTTTGAAAGCATTTTTTTTGAAAAATTAATGCTTTTGTCCGGGGCAAGGAAGAATTCATTTAGTCATCTGAAATTCGGCGTGGCAGTTTCCGGAGGAGCTGATTCCATCTGTCTTTTAACCTGCCTTGCTTCTATTTGTAGAAAATATTCCATGCCAGTAAGGGTTTGTACTGTAAATCACAGAATCAGAACAAATGGAGATAGCGAAGAAGATGCCCGTTTTGTAGAGCGTTTTTGCGCCAAGTTAAAGTCTCTTGGCTCTGATATTGAGCTTTTTACAAAAAATCTGGAAGAAGGGCAGGTGGAGAGCCTTAGCCGTGAAAGAAAGGGGGGAGAAGAAGAGGCGGCTCGTTTTCTTCGTTACCAGGCATTTGAAGAATTTCAGCGTCTCTATGAGCTTGATTATGTCCTTCTTGCCCACAACGGGGACGATAACCTTGAAACTATTCTGATGCGCTTTTTACAGGGAACTTTTTCTTCCGGTATTCGTCCTGCCAGGGATTTTTATTTAAGGCCCCTGATTTTTGCAGGCCGGGATGAAATTGAAACTTACCTGAATTTAAAAGCTATTCCATGGCGGACTGATTCTACAAATTTTAATCTGGACTATTACAGAAACCGGGTGAGGAAAAGTCTTGTTCCGTTTTTGAATGAAAATTTTGACGGCTGGAAGCAGAGCCTTTTGAACGGGGCGGAACGCTACAGGAAAACTGAAGACTTTTTAGAAAAATCTTTTGAAATAGCAAAAAAAAAGCTTGAAAAGCCGATTTGTGCTAAAGAGGAAGGAAAAAACAGGGAAGAGCCCCTGTACTCTGACGGAAATATTCCTCCTTTCAGCCATTATTCTGTGCATGAATCAGATTTTATTTCTTACGACAGAAAATCTCTTTCATCTTTTGATGACGCCCTTTTAAGCCGGCTTTTTTACGATATGTTTAATCAGCTTGGTCTTTCTGTCCGTGTGCCCTACCGGCGTATTCAGGAAGTCCTGGATGCTATGAAAAAGCGCCAGACTTTTGAAATTGCCCTGAAAGAAGTCTCTTTTGGTTTTGATTTATCTTCTGTTTATGTAAAAAAGCCTGAAAATCTAGCGACTGAATCTTATTTTTTTGCTATAATAGAAAAGAAAGGCGAATATTTATTTCCTTTTGGCAAGCTTGAGGTTCAAGAGGGAGAAAGTGAAGCTTTTGTAAATCTGAAATCACCATCTTTTTTTCTTGAAAAAGTGAAATGTCCTTTTGTAATAAGGAGCGTAAGGAATTCTGATTTACTAAAAACCTCAGATGGCAGAGAAAGAAGGGCAAAGTCAATTCTTTCTTCCTGGCATATTCCGCCTGAAAAACGAAGCCTTGTTCCTGTGATAATGGAATATGATGAAATGAGCTGGCAGATAAAGGCTCTTTTAGGCAGCGTTGTGAATTGTAAAAACTGGATTGTTCAAAAGTAAAAGAGTCTGGGGGGAAACAAATTGAAAAGAAGTATAAAAGTAGATTTTTTGAAGACTATTTTGTTTTTAATTTTGGGTTTCTTTCTTTTCCCCAAGGGGCTTTTTTCTCAGGATTACAACTCTTATTCCGGAGAAGAAGCTGGAATAAGCCAGGCTCAACTTGCAAACCGAAAAACTGCTGTCCGCTGTTTAAAACTTGCACAGAATTATCTTTCTGCAGGGGATGCAGAAAATGCTTTAAGCCAGGTAGAAATGGGCATTCTTTACGATCCTGGAATTTCCGACCTCTGGTATATTAAAGCCGCTGCAAAAAATCAGAAGGGTGAAAGCAGGGCTTCTATAATTCCTCTTGTAATGAAATCTTTGACAGAAGGTGAGTGGGTTGATTACAACAGAGACGGAGCCCGCATCCTTTATTCTGATATGCTCTGTGATACCGGCGAGTACGACCAGGCTCTGGCAGTTTTAAATTCAAATCCAATGCTTTTTAATGCTGATGCGGAGTTTATCCGTGCAAAGGCTCTTTACAGAATTAATACAGAAGATTCTATTTCAAAGGCAAGGGAAAAAATCAATTCCGCAAGGAAGATTTATCCCGACGACCTTCGTTTTCCTCATCTTTTTTTCAAATTTGAATATGTGATTTCCAGGCAGTTTGAAAGACCTTCTATGCCTTCTTCCAGTGAGGCTCTGGTAAAAAAACTTTCCGATTATTTTCTTTTGAAAATGCCTGAATACGATAAGCCTGATGCTGAACTTGAAATATACGCTGCTATTTTTGCAGAGGGAGAAAGACAGAAGCGTCTTTTGCAGGCTTTTTCGTCCCATGGTATGAAGCATCCTCTGTATGCGGGAATTGCCCTGGAAAACGGACTTATGAACCAGCAGGAAGCATGGGATTATTTTTTCAATTTTGCTGATACGGAAATTTCCCTTGAAATGCTGGAAGATTTTTTGCCTCACATAACAGAGGAAGAAACAATAAAATCTGTGAGGGAAAGACTGGATTCCTATTCAGGCATAATTTCTCTGGATACAAACTTTGATCTTGAACCTGAACTTTTTGTAAAATATGTTCGCGGCCGACCAAAACTCTTTACCTGGGATCAGAATGACGATGGTCTTTTAGAATGGAGCGTGGAATGTGATTTTGGTGCTCCGGAATATGTGGAACTTGCCGGGGGCGCCCTTCATTTGACTTATGGTACTTATCCTAGTCTTGTACGGGCTGAATTCAGAAGTGACAAAAATCCAGATAAACCAACGGTTTTTAATCTTCTGGATGAAACTTTCCGCTGGTCGGTTGCGGATATAAAGGCTCATGAACTTTTTAAATTTCTTTTTGACATTGATTTTTATATTCCATTTCCTAAGACACCGGCTTCTTATATCGATGAACGACAGCTTCTTGCAGCCTGTTCTTCCTATGAAATTCCAACAAGCGAGAGACCGGGGGCTTTTATCCGCTTTTCAATTCTGGATGGAAATCCTGTAAGTTCAGACTATTTTGAAGACGGAAGAATTTATGCTCACGGAATATTCAAAAACGGACTCCCTGATTATCGCTCTGTTGACACAAACGACGACGGAATTTTTGAAACCACTGAATATTTTGGCTATGACCCTGAAAACCGCTACAATACCCGCATTGTTGATCAGAGCCAGCTGATGGCAAACCTTTTTGGTCGTCCTGCTTCCGGTTCAGGTCTCTTTTTGCGAATGATTCAGATTGACCAGGATGATGACACTGTTCCTGATTTTACGGAAGAATATCTTCCGGATGAAGGAAAAATTACCACCTGGGATCTGGATGGCGATGGTGTCTGGGATGTGAGGTATAAAAAATATTCCCGACCAGATCCTTCCAAACCTTTGCTGGAAGATTCTGAATTTTATGCATTCAGCAGGGATGAAATTGTGACAATCACAAGGGAGAACGGTTATCCTGTAAGAGTTCAAAGCGGAGAAAGAGAATACAAGGTTTCTCCAGGAGCTTTTGACAATGTTTATTGGATTGGAGAAGCAGGAAGTGCTGATGAGGAATTTTATCTTTTAAGTCAGTTTGATTCCTCTACTGAGCAGGGAATTCCTGTTCTTGTTCAGAAGGATACAAAGAGAATGTTCATCGTCAGAATCGGGGAGAATCTTTTTGCCCAGATTCGAGGTGAATTTGAAGATATTTATAAAGATGAAGAAAATCAAAGCCAGGCAGGAGGAAGGGAAGGCAGTGCATCTGAAGGGAATAATGCTTCTTCCTCTGTAAATGCCGGCAGGGATTTGTATTAAGAGGGCAAGCTGGAATATGAAAAAAACTCTTTTTGCTAAACTCTCTTTTTTTGCGATTTTTACAGGTGCTCTTGCACTTGCTTTTACTTCCTGTTCATCCCTTACAAAAGCTGAAGATGTTTTTGTCACACCTGATTATACAGAAAAAGACATTCTGGAAAATGAAAAGCGTCAGATAGAAAAAATTGCTGAAGAACATCCTGTTGAAGCCTTGTGGAGGGCCCGTCTTTCCGGGGACCAGGAGACAATGGTGAATTACGAAAAGGCTCTTCTTGAAAAACTGGATAAGGCCTACAGCGGGGGAAACTTTCTTGATGCCTGGCGCTATTACCTTTCTCTGGAAGAAGCTTCTTCTGAACTTTTGAAGGAATATCTTGAAAAAAAGAATATCAGCCAGACTCTTCTTTACAGGGATTTTCTTAAAGAAGTGCCTTCCTTTAATCTTTCTAAAGAGGATTTAGCCCTCCTTCCAAAAACGATTGATGACTGTGTAAATGCAACTGTAACAATATGGGTTGATAAGGGAATAAAAATTGAAAACGGAATCGGATATGCTGACCGGGTACTGGGGTCTGGTTTTTTTATTGACACAAGAGGCTATATTGTTACAAATAATCATGTAATAAGCGATCTGGTGGATCCAAAATATGAAAGCTACACCAGACTTTACATAAAACTTGCTAAAGATCAGGAAACAAGAATTCCGGCAAAGGTAATAGGCTACGATCAGACTCTGGATCTGGCTCTTTTGAAAGCCGAAATTACTCCTCCATTTATTCTGAGGCTTGGTTCTTCTTCTGATTTGAAGACAGGAGATAAGGTGAGCGCCATTGGAACTCCCCTGGGACTTTACGGAACTGTTACCACAGGAATTGTTTCTGCTGTGGGAAGAAAACTTTTTACAACAGGCAGTGTTCTTCAGATTGACGCGGCTGTTAATTCAGGTAATTCCGGCGGTCCCTGTATAGACAGCGAAATGAAGGTTCAGGCAGTGGTTTTTGCAGGAATTTTACAGTATCAGGGACTGAATTTTGCAATTCCAGTGGAGTATTTGAAGCAGGATCTTCCATTTTTGTATGCCGGCGGAAAAAGGCGTCAGGTATGGACAGGCTCTTTTGGACATACATTTAAAAATGGCAGTAAAGAAAATGGACTTGAGGTTCAGTATGTTATGCCGGGTGAAAGCGCCTTTCGTTCAGGACTTAAAAAAGGCGATATAATTACAGGGCTGTTTGGCCGGAAGGTGAACAATCTGGAAGACTTTCAGGATATTCTGAGAAGCTTTACTGATGAAACTCTTCTGAAAGTGACTTTTGACCGGGAAGGAAAGGAAAAAGAGGCTTTGCTTTATTTGAGCGAAAGGCCGGAACATCCTGGTTACGAGTTTTATAAGAGCGATATAATTCAAAACTCTTTTATTCCTATTTTTGGAATGGAACTGACTCCGTCTTCTACGGTGTCTTCAAGAAAGTTCACGATTTCTGATATAATAAAAGGCTCTGTTGCAGACGAATCCGGTTTTTCTGTAACTGACCCTGTAACTGTAACGGAAGTTGATTTTACAGATAAAAAAGAAGCGATTTATGCTTCTTTAAGCACAAGAAAAAAGAAGAAAGGCTATCTTGATATTTCAATCAGAATTGCAAATCAGACTGATAGCCCTTACTATTTTTAGATAAAGGAATAAATTTATGGACATGAAATTCAAGCGGAACTTCTGCATTGTTGCCCACATTGATCACGGTAAATCCACTCTTTCTGACAGACTTATTCAGAAGTCAAAGATTATTGATGAAAGAAAGATGAAAAATCAGATTCTGGATAATATGGATATTGAAAGGGAAAGAGGAATTACTATAAAAAGTCAGGCGGTTACAATTCCTTATCACGCAAAAGACGGAAATGACTACGAACTGAACTTTGTAGATACTCCTGGTCACGTGGATTTTTCCTACGAGGTTAGCCGCGCAATTGCATCCTGTGAAGGAGCTCTGCTTTTGATAGATGCTTCTCAGGGGGTTGAAAGTCAGACTGTTTCAAATATGTACATGGCTCTTGAGCAGGACCTGGAAATTGTTCCTGTAATAAATAAGATTGACCTTCCAAGTGCAGATATTCCTTCTGTTCGTGCCCAGATAGACAAGGAGCTGGGCCTTGATGATTCCACTACTCAGCTTGTTTCTGCAAAAACGGGAGAAGGTGTTGACGGCCTGCTTGAAGCTATTGTTAATTACTTTCCTGCTCCAGAAGGAGATGTGAACGCACCTCTTCAGGCACTTATTTTTGACTGCCACTACGATGTATACCGGGGTGTTGTAGTTCATGTCCGTGTAAAGGAAGGCCGTGTAAAAACTGGTGATGTGATTAAAATGATGAGCACCGGTATTGAATACAAGGTGGAGCAGTGCGGTATTTTTAAGGTTGATTATGAAGAAACAGGCCTACTTGAGGCAGGAGATGTTGGTTATATCATAAGCGGACTTAAAACGGTAAGCGATGTTCACGTAGGGGATACCATTACTTCTGCAGTAAATCCTGCTCCAGAGCCTCTTGCAGGTTTTAAAGATGTAAAGCCGGTTGTTTATTCTTCTATTTATCCTATGGACTCTAACGATTATGAAGAGTTAAAGTCTTCCATAGAAAAACTGAAGTTGAACGATGCCAGCCTTGTTTATGAAAAGGACAATTCCATTGCCCTTGGAAACGGTTTCCGCTGCGGATTTTTAGGGCTTCTTCATCTTGAAATTATTCAGGAGCGTCTTGAGCGGGATTATGACCAGGCAATTATTTTTACGGCTCCATCCGTTCGCTACAAGGTAACTCTCACAGATGGAAGTGAAACTTTTGTTGATAATCCTGCTGAATATCCTCAGGGGCGCATTCAGAGTGCGGAAGAGCCATACATCAAGGCCAGCATTATCACTCCTGCAACCTACCTAGGTTCTTTGATGGAACTCTGCAAGCAGAAGAGAGGTGAGCAGACCAATATGCAGTACCTTGACGAAAAGCGGGTTGAGCTTACCTATGAAATGCCTTTGAGTGAAGTACTTTTTGATTTTTACGATAAATTAAAGTCTTACAGTCGGGGGTATGCTTCTTTTGATTACGAGGTTATCGGCTACAGACCTACAACTCTGGTAAAGGTTGATATTCTTTTGAATTCTAAACCTGTTGATGCTCTTTCATTTTTGTGTTTTAAGGAAAATGCTGTTGAAAGGGCAAGAAAGGTTTGTGAACGCCTTAAGGATGAAATCAGCCACCAGCAGTTTAAAGTTGCCATTCAGGGTGCAATCGGTGGTCAGATTATTGCCAGGGAAACTGTCAGCGCCTTTAGAAAAGACGTTCTTGCCAAGTGTTATGGCGGTGATATTACCCGAAAGAGAAAGCTTCTTGAAAAACAGAAGGAAGGAAAGAAGCGCATGAAGATGTTTGGTGATGTTGAGCTTCCGCAGAGCGCCTTTTTGGCAGTTCTGAAGGAAAAGACTGACGACTAAAAATATCAGGACTGAGCGGGGAGGGGGCTGACCAAAGAAAAGTTTGCGGTGGTTGAGGTTCTCGTCCGAAGGCGCGAAGCAACCACCAGATATAATGTAAATGGTCATTACTTCGCTTCGCTCCGTGCGCAAGCGGGCGACAGGCTCAATGACCGCAGTCACTAAATTTATTAGACAGCCCCTTCTTTCTCATCTTTCAGTCAGACTTTTTTACTGAAAGATTTTCAGGAAATAATCACTTTCCGCCCGTACTCTTTTTAAGAAATCCAGGGAAAGGCGGGCTCTGTTTCCGTCTGCAAAATGAAGATAAAGATATTCCCTTTCTGAAATTATTTTTAAGATTTCTGTTTGAGCTTCCCTTTCCGGGAGGCTTTTTTTTCCTGTAAGAATGTCTTTAAGTTCAAGGAGGGATTTTTTTTCTTCATCAAAAAATCTTTCTATTGACTGAAAATCAGTGGACTTTTCTCTTTTTGAATTATTTTCAGTATTTGTGCTGTCTGAGCTGTCAGAAGAATTTTTCTGATTTATATTATCTGGGGAGTCTGCAAAGTCAGCGGAATCATCGGACTCAGCGGAGTCAGAGGAAGCTGCGGGACTTGAGGTGTTTTCTGAACTGTCAGAGGAAGTCACGAGCCCTGATGTATTTTCTATAATTTTTTCAATCTGGACCTGTTTAAGTCCCAACTCAAATCCAGTT
>JAILKG010000172.1 GCA_024693915.1 Treponema sp. | reverse complement strand
CTTCCGCTCTTGTTTTCTATAAAGGCATTATTCAGTTTGATAACCGTATTTTTTGTCTTGTTAATTAGCTGCCCCTGAAAATAGCCGGAAACAGTGTAAACAGTTCCCTCTTCTTCCGGAGAAAGGATTACCGCTTTTTTTGTGATTTTTACACTTTTATCCATAGGCTCTATAGAAAAATTCCCGCCAAAGGAGCCTCTTGCCCGGCTGAATTCTCCGTCAAAATCCTGAATCACAGTAAAAGGATTTTCCCCGCCTTCAAGTCTATCAGTTTCTAATACAGAGACTTTTCCACCTTCATTTAGTCCACTTTTTTGAACTTCCGACTGAGCATTTACAAACTGCAAAGAAAAACAAAGGACAGAAAGTACAAAAATGCTTTTCTTTCTATTCATTCACAGCCTCCTTTTCCAGCTTTTCCAGGTTTTCTGCAAAATCATTTCTGTCATCTACAGATAAAATCTCTGCTCCTGCATTTATAAAACCCTTTTCATCAGTTTTATATAGAGTATTAAGACTGTAAGAAAGGATTTTTCCTCCATTCAGAATTATTGCATGAGCCTTTCCAGGTTTTTCCTGACTGGTATCAGTTTTAAGACCAGTTGTATCATTTATAAAATGAAAATTACCGGATGAAATGCTTATTGTTCTGTCGGCCTTTATGCCGTTTTTTGAATTCACAAAATAAGCATTGAAAGTTTTTTCTTCATCCACAAGAAAAGTTTCACAATTTACTGCTGAACCTTTTTTTGTTCCCGCAAAATAGAAATGTCCGCTTCCCTTTAATTTTACATCCTCTGCTTCCACGCCGTGGCAAATCTTGCCTTTCACATAAAGCTTTCCGCCGCCGCCTATTACCAGTCCCCGTTTGGAACGAAGGGCTGCCGAACGGGAATAGTTCCTTCCCCGGGAAATAATATAATTTTCGCTTTCTTTAGAAACCGCCACTTCCACTTTTGTTTCGCTGGAAATAGCCGGTTTCCCCATTTTGTTTTCTATAAAAGCATCCTTCAATTTGATTACAGTATTTTTTGTAGTGTTCACAATCTGTCCGTCAAAATATCCGGAAAAAGTATAGGTCACCCCTTCTTCCACTGGAGAAAGCACAATCTGATTTTTTGAAATCTTTACGCTGTCATCTAAAGGAGAAAGTATCAGCTGATCCCCGTATTTTTTTCTTGCTTCGTTTATATCTGGAATTATCTTCTTTTCAGAAGAAGCAGCAATGCATGAAGTAAAAAAAGCCATTGTTATCCCGGAAAAAATCCCCAAAACAAGCAACTTTTTAAGTTTTTCCATATCATCCTCTTTTCACTGCCCTATTTAGGCCACTTTTACAAAATCCTCTATTTTTACCAGGGACGGTTGCTAAAACCTCCAGAAGAGCCTGGACCGCCAGAAAAGCCCCCTCCAGAGCCGCCCTGAGTTGTGGCCGTTACGGAAGTAGAACTTCCTCCGCTTAAAGATTCCGGTGGAAGATAAAATCCTGTTTCCTCTACAAACTCTTCTCCAGAAAATTCTGCTCCACATACAAAATTATAGGAACTTCCGCTGGTCAGACTTGAACTTACAAAAATTGCCCCGCCGTAAGTCTGTGGAGAAGCAAGAGCTGCATAAGCGTTTCCACTGGAATCCGAAACAGCCAGTGACGATGAACCGGAAAGAGATGTGGAATAAATGTAAGGTACGCTTGTGCTGGAAGGAATGCTTTCGCTGAACATATCAGAAGAACCCATTGCAAAAATTGTTCCACCTTTTACGCTAAAGGAGTAGCTTCCGTCTCCGCAATCAATTGGAGAATTTCCGCCACCAGTCTGGCTTACCACCACCTGTCCCCCAGAAACCGTAATGTTTCCATTGCAATCAAGGCCGTCTCCGGACGAATAAACATACAAAAATCCGTCAGAAATTGTTAGACTTCCGCCACTGGCAGAAACATTTACGCCATCGTCAGGAGTTCCTCCGTTGGGAGAAGAAATAATTGTTTTTCCGCCGGAAATTTCAATCAGGCTTTCAGCTTCAATTCCCTCTGGAGCGAATTTCACAGTACCTGTTTCTAATTCACCGTCAGCATCATACCAGCTTCCGGTGCTTGTTCTTTCCGAATAAGAAGTAGTTCCAGTAACTGAAAATTTATTGCTTCCGCCGGAAATAAAAATTTTTGGAGCATTAATTCCCTTACCATTGTATGTAGCCACATTCAGGTTTCCACCTGTAATTTTTACATAACTGGAAGGGTAATCCTCATCGTCAGTTTTAAGGCCGTTCGCCTTTCTCATATCAGAAGAAGAAATAATTCCCTTTCCCTTGTACTCAATATTTCCGCCGGCAATTTCAATTCCCTGACCGCCAAAAAGACCGTTCTTTCCGGTATCTGAAGAAGTGCCCGCAGTAGAAGCAGAAATGTAACTGCTTAAAGAAAGGGTTCCGCTTTCAATTTTTAATATTCCGTCTTTTGACGCAATGCAGTTTTTATAGGCCTGGGCCAC
>JAILKG010000153.1 GCA_024693915.1 Treponema sp. | reverse complement strand
AGGAACGATTGCGGCTTTTCTTCAGTATACAAGAAGTTTCAGCCAGCCTGTTTCCATGATAAGCCAGCTATTTAATTCCATTCTGAATGCACTGGCGGGAGCTGAACGCATTTTTGAAACAATAGATCAGATTCCGGAAATCGATAAGGGCAGAATAAGCCTGGTAAATGCCTGTCAGACAAAAACTCTTGTGCAGTCTTTTGCATATACCGGGGAATGGGCCTGGAAGGACAGCGCAGATAACTCCCTGAAAAAACTTTCTGGAAAGGTAGTTTTTGATCATGTAAATTTTGGCTATAAGGCGGAAAAGGAAGTCCTCCACGATATCTGTATTAATGCAAAGCCAGGGATGAAGATTGCCCTTGTTGGTTCAACTGGAAGTGGAAAAACAACTGTAATCAATCTTCTTTCAAGGTTTTACGATGTTCCTGAAGAAAAGGGCTGTATTTATATCGATGACATTCCTGTAAATTCAATAAAAAAGGACGATTTAAGAAGAAGTCTTGGACTGGTACTTCAGGATACTCATCTTTTTTCTGGCAGCGTATTTGATAACATAAAATATGGAAATCTGGATGCAAGCCGCCACCAGATAATTGAAGCGGCAAAACTTGCAAATGCCCATAATTTTATTGAACATCTGGAAAATGGCTATGATACAATTCTTTCCGGGGATGCTTCTTCCTTAAGTCAGGGGCAAAGACAGCTTCTTGCCATTGCAAGAACAGCATTAAAAAATCCTCCGATATTAATTCTTGATGAAGCAACTTCTTCTATCGATACCAGAACGGAGCGCCTTATTCAGGAGGGTATGGATAAGCTTATGGAGGGAAGAACCTCCTTTGTGATTGCTCACCGCCTGTCTACAGTAAGAAATGCAGATGAAATTCTTGTTTTTGAAAAAGGACGGATAATCGAAAGGGGAAATCACGAAAGCCTTCTTGCCCAAAAAGGCCGCTACTGGGAGCTGAACAGGGGAAATTCAAAAGCCCGCTAAAATGCAAACGAGGGCTAAAATGCAAACGAGGGCTAAAAGCCTCTGGAAAATCTCTTAATGCCGATTTTTAAGGAAATTTTTTCAAGATTTTTAGACGGATGGCTTAAAGTAGCTGTCAGTCAATTTCTAAAAAAGTGGCTTTTTAGAGAAAGACTTTTATGCCGATAATAAAGATATGAGTGAAGTTATTTTACATACTGCCTGTGAGGACTTTATAGAATATATAGCCTCGGTAAGGCAGTTAAGTGATAATACAATAAAAAGTTACTCTCTGGACTTGAATCGTCTTCAGGAATTTTTAGGTCAGGATGCTCCTCTTTCTTCAATTTCTACAGAAGATTTAAATTTCTGTATTGCCCATCTTTCCAGTGAAGGAAAATCCAGCGCTTCTATCAACCGTTTTATTGCGGCTGTAAGAACTCTCTTTTTTTATTGCAGAAAATTTGACTATATCAAAAAAAATCCCGCTCTGGAGATAAAGACAGTAAGAGTTCCAAAATATGTACCTGCTTTTCTGACACAGAAGGAAATAGATGAACTTTGCAGGCAGCCAGAATTAAAGGAACTTTTGTGGGAAAAAAGGGATAAGGCAATTTTTGAATCCTTTTATTCAACTGGCTGCCGTGTAAGCGAACTTATTTCCCTGAAAATTTCAGATCTTGAATACGACGGTCATTCTGCCATTGTTCACGGAAAAGGGGGAAAGGACAGACGGGTTTATTTTGAAAAGGATGCCCTTGCTTCCCTAAAAGAATATTTACAGGATCGGAAAAAAAAGTTTTCGTCCCAGAATATAAATGATAATTCCGGCATGCTTTTTGTAAACCAGAAGGGCGGTCCTTTGACTTCCGGGGGAGTGCGCTACATTCTTTCAAGATATACGGGAAAAGACGGAACAAACCGCCATATTTCTCCTCATGCCCTTCGCCATACTTTTGCAACCATAATGCTTTCTTCCGGGGCTGATATCAGGGTGGTACAGAAATTTCTTGGTCACTCAAGTATTTCTACTACCCAGCGTTATACTCATTTAACAATGCAGCAGCTTATAAACACTTATATGAAAAGTCATCCCCACGCCAGAGTGTAAATAGACTGAAATTACAGTGATATAACTCTAAATAGCCTTAATTTCGAGTTTGCTGAAATAAATTTAAAATTGGCGGAAGGGAAGGAATCGTGGGGCAAAAATGCTCTGCTTGTGGATGACGGGAAGCAGCATTTAATGGTTTCCTTGCCACAAAAAACATCTAAAAAACAAATAAAAATCTTGCCGATAGGTATAAATTTTAAGTATATTTAACAATTATAGACTTCTATTCTAGACTTCAAAAGGTGAAAAATATGGGAAAAACAAAAATCAGAAGTACGACAATTCTTGCTGTCAGAAGGAATGGACATGTTGCTATGGCTGGTGACGGACAGTGTACCCTTGGAGAAACTGTTTGCAAGGGAAATTCCAGAAAGGTAAGAAAAATTTATGATGGAAAAATTCTTACGGGATTTGCAGGAAGCGTTGCTGATGCTTTTACTCTTCTTGATCG